>NZ_JARTJQ010000071.1:0-74553 GCF_036225245.1 Weizmannia sp. CD-2023 | reverse complement strand
CGATATCGAGCGGCGCCAGCACCCCGCGGAAGACTCTTTCCCCGGTGCCGAGTTCCCTGCCCGAAATCCAATCCTTTCCAGTGGCGGCTGATTCCAACTCTAATGTACCATACGCGATGCCCAGAGCCAATCCCGCTGGCGGGCAGATGATTGAGGTACCGACAATGACGGCAAGGCTTGCGATCTGACCCCAAAATTCTTTTTTCTCCTGCCCGTCACGGATCGAGTCGTACTGAAAAGCGCGTGAATGCAGGACAGCCTGTTCATAATCTTTTTCGGAAATCTCCTGATCCGGGTTTTGTAGTTTCCAATTGTCATATTCCTCTTTCATCTGCTTCGCATAAGCGTTACTGCCGCTGAATAGGTCTTCCAGAGTGACTTCTGCCTTTGGAACTTCCATGGTGTTCGAGCCGTACTCGCCTGGGATGACAACCGTTTCTTTGGCGCCGATTCTGTTTTTGGTTTTCACATCCGTAATTGATAAGTCGCGCATTGCCGTGGCAAATGCGTCGATATCCTGATAAAAAGGTTCATCAATCGTGCGGTCAACAATATCGCCGACTTTTCCTGCAAAGTCATAAAGCACTTTGAAATCTTTGTAGATTCCCTGGTAAACCCCTTTATGTCCGGTATGTGAAAATGAAATGGCGCCATCGACGTCATATTTGGCGATGGCAGACTGGGCATCCTCCAAATTTTCACTGATGTCTTTCAGGTTGTCGATCATACCCTTGCCCCATGCGCCCAGCCCGATTAAATTGCCAATCCCCTGCCTTGTTTTTTCCCAGTCTGAAGGGATATATTTGACATCCACCCGCTTATACCTCCAGTTTTGCGATAATTTGTTTGGCAATATTTTCGTCTAGTTCGATCATGGTGTTTAAAACGTCAACAATAAGCGCGGAAGCTCGGCTGTAATGATCGTATAATTCCATAATCTTTTCATTCGCTTCATCATAAACTTTCATTGTTTCTTTTGCTTTTCCGGCTGTATAGTAATCAAGATCACTGAGCTTTTTTATATTGGCAGCAGCGTTATTTTCAAGCTCTGACAAAATTTTGTGCAAATAATTATAAATAGACGCCATTTCGTCCGGATTAATATTAATTGTGCCGGATCCTCCGCCTCCCATGTTCACATTTGCCATCTATTTTGCCTCCTTGTAAGGAAATTCCAGATCATCAAAGAGCATTTTCAAAAACCAGTACTGGCTCGCATGATAATGTTTCTTCCTGGGCACATCCGTCATGATCAGTTTTTCATCTTTTAAAAAGATGAACCATTGTTCGTAAAACTTTGGGTTTGTGGCTTCCATCGGCTGTTCATTCAAGTGGAAGACTTCGAGATTCATAAACGATTGGCCGGGCTCAAAGCTTTCAACTTCTCGCCTTTCCTCATGATCCAGTTCCCGCCGCAAAAAATTGCGTTCCCCTGCACTGGGTTCTCTTCCGATAAGGGGGAATTGGTCGCTCAAAAGTTTCAGCACAAACGCTTTCGAGATCAGACGTAATTGGTAGCTGTTTTGCTCAAGTTCCACTAAAATAACCAGTTTATCTGGATTTTTCTTTATAAAAGCAAACATTAAATTGTTTACTCTGACATATTTTTCGCTTTTATAGTAGTTTTCCAAAGCCTGAATGACCATTACCCCAATTTTGGTAAGCCTGCCTGCGGGGGTAAGGATTTCTTTTTCAATCAGTTGTTCCTGTGCTTCTTTAAAAACAGCCTCTCCTTGCAACTCATATATTTGCTTATCCGGAAGACCAAACAAAACATTTCCGTCAAAAGCTGCAGCTAATAAATATAACTCCGCAACATTAAACCTATCCGTCGAGGCCGTCATAAGCTTCTCACCTCCTTAACGGACGGATCATTCATGAAATCTCCCATATAGGTTTCCAAATGGTTTAAAGCTTTTGTCTGTTTTGCAACAGCCTTTTCCATCTCAGCATGGTACTTGTGGATAATTTCAATATAGGTAAGAAAAGCATCCCTTGATTTCCCGCTCCACTCTGCTGAATGAAGAAAAGAAATCAATTGATCACATGTTTCTTTCGAGCTTCTGATGGATGTTTCTAAGGCTTTCGCTGCAGATTGTGCTTCGTTCAGCTTCGCGCCATCAATCTTAACGCTTCCCATACAGTTTCTTCATCCTTTCTTCAAATGCTTTTATTTCTTTTTTCGCTTTTTCCTCACGCTCCTCTGCTTCTTTCACCGCCAGCTGTTTATAATGCATATATTTTTCATAAGCTTTATTTTTCGCGGAAACAAGGTCTCCCTTTTTTTGCTTCTCCTGATCAAAATACTTCTTTAGTTTATTGCCCAGTTCTTCCTTTTTAGGGTCAAAGTCATTTGAAGGAATTTTGGAATTTGAAAGGTTCGGGACGCTGCCTGTATAACTGCTGTAAGCAGCGTCTGCTTCATTCATATTATTCTCAAAGTCCTGTAAAATTTTTTTGAGATGATCATATAGTGTTTTGTAATGATCCCTTTTGATTTCCGTATCGGTTTTAAAAAAATCAAACATGTTCGCCCACTTCCTCTCTTGAATGATATGGAGCAGCAATTTTAATTTTTTCGGCCTTTCCGTTACGGATATAGTATGCTTCGTAAGGCGCAAGACTCTTTTCCTTATAAGGACGGTTCAAAACTTCGAGCATATTCTGGTCTGCGATTCTTCCAATTAGCACACCCGATTTTTGTTTTTTCACCACCGTGGAGATATCGTCATATGTTCTTTCAATCCTGCCCAGTATACCTCCAATCACGAAATGGATGCCCATGCGCGGGCCGGATTCAATCAGGTCGGCAAAAATGGTTTGTGACTGTAGTGGCATTTTCTCAATGACATTTGAAAGATCTGATACAAATACGACAAGTGGCCTGGCTTCTTTCACAAACGTACGGATTGTTGCATGGCCCCCCGTTTCAGATTGAAGCCGTCGGAACGCATCCTCCCTCGTTTCATAAAGTTCCTGGATTCTTGCTGCCAACATATCCATTGAATCACTGTTATCTGCATACAAATTAACATGGTCACGGTATGTGTGGAAAGCCGAAGAATCATTGTCGGTTAACGCCACATCAATTTTTTCATTTAAGGAAATACTTGAGACCAAAGTTAAGAATGTTTGCTCCAGTGCATCGACCGATTCTGCCAGGATCAAAACATTTTGTTCTTCAACGACATTCAGATCAACCGGCTCCACATCCTCAAAATCAACTGCAAATGGAATGCCTCCATACGCAAGAATTTCTTTCGATTTTGGGCTTGAAATAAAATTCATAAAATGAACGACTTCCGGCACCATTGGGATCGGCAATGGCACTTGCCCTTTCCAAGCGTCCCGCATTTGCTTCGCTTCCCGTTGAATATTTTCGATGATTTGCAATGTATCCATTCCTTTAACCGGCAATGCTGTCTGGAACATAACTGGCTGATCCAATTTAATTAAGCCGCGGCCAGGTATTTCTTCAAGCATGAGATCTGTCCTGCCAACAATGTTGCGGACTTCGGTGCCATCGATCATATATAGGGCAATTTGGTGTTTTATATTGGCAATCACTGGTGCTTTTAATGCACTTTGACGGCCAGCACTAATGGCAAGATGAATACCTGTGCCTGCACCTTCCCGTGCAATTTGTGCCAACGCATTTTCAAAATCTTCCCTGTAGGAAGCATCAAGCATGGATTCAACGGTATCAATAGCGAGCAAAATTGCAGGAACCTTTTCCCCGCTTGCCTTCTCGTACATGTGGATATTGGCGACACCATACTTGCTTAATTTTTGCTTTCGCAATTTAATTTCATTTTTTATTCTTCTGATAAGCTTCCCAATTTTTATCTCTTCATCTCCCATAATCGTATCTGCTACATGAGGCAGTTCTTTTAAAGGAAGCAGCCCGTTTGTCCCGAGGTCAACCAGGTAAACATGGAGTCTTTCGGGATTATGCTGTCTGGCCAGATCGATCACCAACGTTTGAAGAAACGTGGATTTTCCGTACCCTGGGCTAGAATAAACAGCAAGATGTCCGTCTTTTGTCAAGTTCAGTTCAAGCGGTTTCTGCATTTGCATTTCCGGCAGATCTAAATAGCCTACAGTTGCTTTTAAGTTATTGTCGGTGTAGTTCCAACTTTCCCTAAAATCCACCGCATGCAATTCCGGCAGATAGATCCGCTCTTCAAGCGGCGGCAGCCACGGTTTTGGTAGTTGGGCGATGCCGAGTTTTTTGGCGCGGGCATGGATCCAATCGACGATGGCCTCGAGTTCGGTCGGGACTTTGGTAATTTCTTTCTGGTTAGCAAGCCCGCTTAAGTCTGCAGAAATGGGTTCGTACTGGCCAAGGTCGTTGATCGCGTAAATCGTGGTGTCCAACATGTCCTGGTCGTCCTGGTCCGGGACGTAGTTGGCGCCGCTCCATGCGCTTTGGAACAACTCATAGACTTCATTGTTGCCGACCTGCAAATAGGCGCGGCCCGGCAAAGTGATCTCTGCAGCGTCCGGCGTTTTTAAAATTCCCATGGAATCGCTTGTGTTTTGGACTTTGAGCGCGAGTTTGAATTTTGAATTGGACCAGATTTGGTCGTCGACAACCCCGCTCGGTTTTTGCGTTGCCAAAATCAAATGGATACCGAGTGACCGGCCGATGCGAGCAGTCGACACGAGTTCTTTCATAAAATCGGGCTGTTCCGATTTCAGTTCGGCAAATTCGTCCGAAATCAGAAACAAATGCGGCATCGGTTCTTTTGCTTCCCCCGATTTATACAGTTTTTGGTACTGGTTAATATGGTTCACATTGTATTCCCCAAACAGGCGCTGGCGTTTCTCAAGCTCCGCCTTAATGGAAGCAAGCGCGCGCATCGACTGGGCGCCGTCGAGGTTTGTAATCGTGCCGGCAAGATGCGGCAGTTTCCGGAACAGGTTCGCCATCCCGCCACCTTTATAGTCGATCAGCAAAAATGCGACTTCATACGGGTGAAAGTTAACGGCAAGCGAGAGAATATAAGATTGAATAATTTCGGATTTCCCTGAACCGGTTGTCCCGGCAATCAAGCCATGCGGGCCGTGCGCTTTTTCGTGGAGGTTCAGCTGAACAATATCTTCCTTTCCGCGCAGCCCGAGCGGCACAGCCAGGCTTTTATATGTTTCATTTCGGGCCCAGCGCGCTTCAATTTCAAGATCTTCCACCTTTTCCACGCCGTACATTTCAAGAAATGTGACGCTTTCCGGAATGGCATTTTTCAAGTTTTGCAGGTGGTTTAATGGCGCGAGTGCCCGCGAAATATCTTCCTTATGAAAGTCTGCAGGGAAATGGTCGGGCTTAAACCGTTTGTTAACGAGCTCTCCGTTTTCGATCATGATATTGCCGTATTGTGCATCGCGGATATCAATGACCGTTTTCACATGTTCCGGCAAAGACTGCAAAACATCTTCGACGAATACAAGTGAAACCCCGATTTCGGTCGGATCTTCATTCAAGTATTCCATAATGGTGTGATCCAGAATCAGCTTTTCATCGGTGATAAAAATGACAAAATGCGGCGAAAAATATATTTTTTCATTTTTATTTCCTTTTTCTTCGAGGCTTAGTTTTCTGTCTTTTAAAATCTGATAAAGCGAATTGAGCACCTGGTCACGGGACCGCTCATGATAGACAAAACCGCGCACGTTCATCTCACGTAAACTGGCATGCGGCAGCCAGCGCATCCAGTCCCATTTTTCTTTTTCTTCTTCCGGAAAAATGACGACAAACTGGACGTCATGGTAGCTGTGAAACAAGGCAATTTGCGCCGCCAAGAGCTGCAGCTGTTCAAGGACAAGATGGCGCTGCCCGATGTAGCCGACGGGACATTCAGCAAGCGTGGCGGTCACCGGCACATTTTCAAGCGTCAGGTATTGCGACCAAATTTTACGGGCCTCTTCCACAAGCTCATCTTTCTCCTGTGTAAATTCCTCAAGATTAAATTCAATCGGAAAACTCGATTTGACATCCCCTGTGCCTGCCCTATACATCAGAAAGTCATGGTGAAACATCGTTTTCTCATAAATCCGCGGATCAATTTGGACCGCCATGTCGCGGATTTTCCCAATATCCGGATAATGGTAGAACAAAGCATGGCGCTGTTCTTCCGCCGCTTGATGCAGTTCGTGCGATTTTTCTTTTAAATAGGCCCTGTAAGATTCGTCCCGCTCTTTAATATTTGCACGATACTGCCGCAAATTTTTCAAATAAGAAGTGATCGCAAAAATCACCGTGACGACGGTCATTGACAGCATAATAATCAGGTAAAAGCCGTTGTGCTGAAAAATGGAAACGACGACAAAGGCCGCGATCATAACAAGCGGCGGGACAATGACCCGTGCCAGCTGTTCGCTCGGTTTGGTCGGCTTGACAGGTGGTTTTGCAATTTTGCGTTTTTCTGCCGGCTCCCTGTAAATGATTCTTGGCGAGCGGTGGTAATCCGGATATTCCTCCGGCAACCGGTTTTCGCTCCTGTACAAAGGGGCCAGGGTGGTGTGAAAAATATCCGCCGGAGCGAGCATTTCCAGTTCATGTTCCCCGATATTGAGCAGCATGCCTTCTATAAACAACTGGTCGCCCGGCTCGATTTCGGCGCCGTCATTTGCAAGCGCAAAGTTGTGGAACATTTGCCCCTTGTTCAACTGAAGCCGGAAGCTTGTGCCATCACGCAACAGCACAAAATCCGCATCAGTATTGAGCAAGCGGACATCATCTCCGCCGCCCGTTCCAAATGTGACAGCCTGTTTTGTGGAAACATCATACAAATTTCCAGCCTTTTCCACACCCAAGTACAACCGGACAGCCCCGTTTTTTGTCCCGATTTCCAAAGTTTTGCCCGCTTCAAGCATTTCCCCATCCAACCGGCATGCGCGGCCATCCCATTGGATAACAACCGGGTCCGCAAGCCCGTTAAAATAGATGTGTGCCTCCTGCAGATCCCCGATTTTGATTGTTTTCGGTTCCTGTTCTTTCAAATGGCATTTATGCAACTCGTTTCCGTATGTCGCATACAAAATCCGTTGGGCCATTTTTCTCCCTCCGCTCATTTTTCGCCCGAATCTTTTTTGTCATTCCCGGTATCCTTTGCATTCTTTTTAGGATCCTGTTTTTTATCTTCTGCTTTATGTTCCTGCTTGCTGGCAGCATCTGCCGGCTGGGTGGATGCATCTGTCCCGGTTGCCGCATCATCCGTTCCCGCCGTACCGGTGCCTTTTTCCGATCCGGCATCGTCCGCATTGATCGGAATGCCGTATTTCTTTGCATAGGATTGGGCTTTTTCTTCGTATTGCGCCACCTTTTCTTCCCTTTCCGCACCGCTTAATTGGGGATCATTCTGGGCCTGTTCCTCTTTTTTAAGATAAGCATAGACAATCAGGACCGGGTCATTCATATAAAGCGCGAGATCCAAAGACTTGTTTAAATTTCCGCGCCCATTGTATATCCAGTACAGCAAATAATTCGGATCACTTTTTAAACTGATATTGTTCATCACATTGGTTTTCGCTTCATCATCCATGTTTTCTGTTTTTACATAAGAATAGGCCAAAACATATTTTCCGGCAGCAGGCAGTTTTTCCGGATTCATATCGTTAAAATCGCTGATGACACCTGAATAATTTTCGGAAAGAAAATCATGGTGCGCAGCGAGAAGATGCTGCTGGAACGGGAATTTCATAAATGCGAAATAAATAAGCGGAATGGCAAGCAGGATGCAGACTGCCATCATCGCATAGGACAACCGTTTGAAAAGGCGGAACTGCTTTTTCGGCACGGTTTGCATCGTGCGCTCCGCTGCTTTCTTTTCCAGGAGGTACTGCTCATAAAGAAATGCGGCAAGCTCCCCGGCATCCTCCATCCCGGCAACCCGGCGTTCAAATTCCGTTTCTTTGACATGTTCTAAAGAACCGGCATACAGCTCGTCATAGGTGTATTTTTTGGAGAACAGCGCAACTGCCAGACATTTATACCGGTATAAAAATTCATCCCCATTTTGTTCGTACGGCGGCAGCACACCGCGGATCCCCCTGTACAGACAAAACGGCATCAGATTTTCGTCAAACACAAGATTTTGCGGATGAAAAAAGCAGATGAATCTCGTATCAAAGCATTTCCGAAATCGCGCCAGATTGTGCAACAGCCGGAGTTTTTCACTGCGGCTTAATCGCATGGCGTTCTCCCACGGGTTCAGGCCTTCTGTCTGGAATGAAAAAGTGAAAACGTCTTCCCCCTCTTCCACCGTTACCGGGAGAAACAAATCCATCGTTTCTTCCAAAAGGCCCAGCTGCCGGGCATCTTTTACACGCGTCTGCGATTTTGCCATTTCGAGCTTCCACACGCCGCCGTCCATTCTGTACTTTATTTCCGCGGCATTCATCTTTACAAGTTTTTCCTCCATCTGTCCGGCTCCCCTTTTCAAACAAATATGTAAACATTACAAAACAACCAGAATATCTCCGTTTGCAACCGGGAAGTCCCAAAGCCTGTCGTCATCTGATATGACGAGTTTTTTAGCCGGGATTTTTACCGCAAACGGGCGGGTTTCTTCGGCGTCAAGCCCAAGGGCATCGATTAACTGGGAAAGCAGCTGGCGGACAGGCTGATGGACGGGAATCCGCACATCATACCTGCCTTTTTGCCATTTTTGAAAATCAACGGTTACATTTAAATGCGCTCCGGTCGGCATCCCTTGACCCTCCTTACATCATTGTTGATGTGAAAATTCAACTGTCTTTCCGCAATACGGCATAAGCGCCACCTGCCACCAGACAGACAGCACCGAAAAGCGAACCAGCGAAAATTCCTACATGCCCGCCTTCCTGCTTGTTTTTTATTTCCGGCCTGTCTGCAGCATCGGTTTTGTAGTCTTTTGAAAAAAGGGACGAGGCCATTTTGGCTGCAGTCGTTTGTTTCGTACCGGTTTTTTCCGTAAACAAAGTTTTTTTCAATTGTTTGCCGATTTTCGCTTCCGCCTGTTGCTTTGCTTTTACGGTTTCGACCGTTTGCTTTTTAAAAAGATCGGGAGCGATTTTTTCCTGCGCGGTTTCCACTTCCTGTTGGTCCCCGCTGCTTTCCCCGATACGGCCCGATTCAATCTGCAGCTTTCCGCTATGCTCCAGGTTGTCTGATGCAAAAGCCGGCATACCATGGAGGGCAAACGCGGCAAACAAAGCCGCGATTGCCACATTAAAGTGCCTGATGGACATCGTCATCTTCCGCCTCCCCTGCTTTTGTAAAGCGGTTCAGAACAAACAGCTGGCCGATTTCTGCCAGTAAGCCAACAGAAACGAGTACAATCAGGTAGCGCACGGAATCCACATTGTGACTGTCAAACCCAGCAAGCAAGTTCTGGATATACTGTAAAGGCGAAACCCGCTGCCACATTGCAGCTGCCGAGGCCGGATCAAAGTGGATGCCGAGCGTATCCGTGAGAAACAAATACAGGCAAAGCACCATCAACAGAAGAAACATGCCGGCCATCTTCAGTTGCCGCAACAAGTATACGGCAACAGCCACCATTGAAAAACTGATGGCAACGGACAATCCGATCCATGGCAGATATTTATCCTCTGCGATATGCAAATAGGCAGCTGAAATTGCGCCAATCAGCAGGCCTTCCACAATTCCTACACCAGCAGTCAGTACAGCCGCCGGCATATTGGCCGCATACAACGGCTTTTCTTCTTCGAAAGAACTGCCGGAAGCGCGCCGTTTTTCAAAGGTTGATAGGACATAGGCCGTAAACAGCGCGGAAATGAAGAAAATCAGCACGAGATAGTACGGCACAAAACTGTCTTTTGCAACGATCGTCCCGCTGTTTTTCGTCTGTACTGGATTGGACAAAAAGTTTAGCAAATCTTCATTCGGACGGTTGCCGATACGACTGTTTGCCAATACACCTGCGAAATTTTTCGCAAATTTCTCATCGCCCGAAAGCTTGTTGAGCAGATTGTCAGAAAGCGAATTAGCCCGTTTAACCAAAGTCTGCCCGCTCGTTTTGATGTCCCCGGCCTGCTTGTCAATTTCATCAAAGGTTGTAAAAACGGTGTCCGCAGCATGCAGGTTATGCTCGGATACTTCTTTTAATGACTCGCTTGTTGCAAGCAGCGTAGTCAGACGATCCCCGAGGGAAACGACCGTTGTTCCTTCTTTTCCCATGCTTTCAGTCATTTGCCCGTTGTCTTTTTGAAGATCGAGCGAAGTTTGCCGCCAGTCATCCAGCTGCTGGAGCGTTGCCGCAATGGCGGTATTCATATTTTCCGCCTGTGCCATGGCAGCCTGGATTTGCGATGCCATTTGATCGGCATGGCTTTGCGTTTCTTCCACAAGCTCGAGCCAGCCGTCCGTTTTGTTTTTCAATGCTGCCGTCTGTGCACGGACATCTTCTGAAATCTGCCCGGCAATATAAGCGGCAAGCACATCCGCGATATTCTGCTTGTTAAACAGGTAGTACAGCGAGTCTTCCGTTGCAGCATCTTTTAAGCTGCCGGCACCCGCCAAATCATCTGCATTTTTTCCAAAGTACAGTTCATACAGCATTGCGGTCTTCTGATATTCCCGGATTGTTTCATTTAAACTCTTCATCAGTTTGTTTTCCGGATCATCCGTGAGCATCGTCATCGCTTGGTGCGAAATCGTATTGTTGACAATCGTGACCGGTTCTGGCTGCTGTGTGCCGCCCGCGTTTCCGCTTGTGTCCCCGGTCCCCCCGTTTCCGGCGTCACCATTTCCGGGATTTTGAGGATCCGTACCTGTTCCGGTCCCCGTGCCGTTATCCGTATTGCCGGCTCCATTTCCGGTTCCTGTGCCATTATCCGGATTGTCATTTGTTGTGCCATTCCCCGGATTGTCGTTTGCTGTGCCGGTTCCGGAGCCATTCCCCGGCGCGTTGCCAGCCCCATTTCCGGTACCGGAGCCGTTACCCGGATTGTCATTTGTTGTGCTAGTTCCAGAGCCATTCCCCGGTGTATTGCCGGCTTCATTTCCGGTTCCTGTGCCATTATCCGTGTTGCCGGCCTTGTTTCCGGTCTCCGTGCTGCTATTTGCTGGACTGCCGCCATTGCTGGATCCGCTTCCTTTAGAACCGCTGTCTCCTTTATCGCCAGCCCCGCTGTTTGCGTTTCCGCCAGTGCTCTTCGGGGTGCCGCTAACGGTTGTTTCGCCCTTACTTGCATGTGCTGCATTGGTGCGGGTGTTACCAGCCGTGCTGCTTTTTTCCATTTTTCCATTTTTCTTTTGGCTACTCCCGTCATCACCGGTTTTTCCTTTGCTGTCTCCCGCATCTTCCTGTTTAATTTTCCAGGACCAGGCAACCGGCTCAAAAAGTTTTACGTCTTCCCGATCCTTTTTCAAAATGACTTTTGCTTTGACTGAAAAAGGTCCTTGAGCCGTTTTTGGAAGCGTGACCCCGTTATCTTTTACATCGTTCGCCCCATATGTTTTCTCTTCGCCGCCAGGGAGAACGAGGGTCAGTTTTTCCAACGTAAAAGCATCCGGGATTTGAAGCGTAAAAATTTGCCCGTCTTTCTTCATTTCCGGCAGGTCTGCGACTTCATCCGATAAGACAAGCCCATTTTCTTCAAGATTTTTCTTGATATCCTCCACTTGTTCCACAATCGGCAGCGTCTCATTTTTTGCCAGAGGGGTGTATCCGAATTCTTCGTCATATTGGTTCGTAACGGAAATGACGTTTTTTAAGCCAGAAGATACTGATTCATCCAAACCGGCATTTTCAATTTCCTCTAATTTCAGTGCCGGCAGTTTTTCAATTTCGCGCTCAATAGCAGCCCGGATTGCTTTGTCAGGCCCTTCAAAAAACCGGTTTAACGGGACCTTCTGATCCCCCGCGTTGAAATTTTTTTGCAGTTGCCCGCTAATCGACTGCTGCAGGTCGGATTGGAGAGTCGTTTCTAGGTCGTTCTGCTGCGCACGGAGCGCATTCGCCGTATCAGCCAGATATTGCCGGATTGTATCGGATTCGAAGCGGATATTCGCATCTTCACCCGTTTTATTGCTGAACTGGGCGCGCACCGCTTCATTCGCAAGGTTAAGGCCATCAAGCTGTTGTTTGACGGCTTCGCTCGTTAGCGCGTCATTTAAAGAAAGAAGGCGGTCGCTGAAATTTTTGGCAAGGGAGTCGGTCATATTTTTCATTTTGACATAATCCAAATAATCGTTTTGGAGTGAGTCCCCTTCCTTTTTGCCATCTGCCAGTACACTGCTGTTGCTTTTCAGCAGATCCTGAAATCCTTTAAATGCCTCTTTTGAAAGCTGCGACTGGTCCTGGACCGTTGCAAATTGCCCGGTGTATCCGGCAATCGGCGCCTTCACATGTTGAATGTAATCTGATGTATGTTTTTTTTCTTCGTTTACAAGGGCGGATACATTGTCCTGTGCATCATGCAGATTGCCAAGGACACTGGCAAAATAAACATCGATAATCCGCCGGTTAAAATCTTCGAGAAAGGAGCCGGCTGTTTTTTCAGCTTTTGCCTTTAAAGCAGAGCTGTCCGATGCATTGACTTTATAATCGAGCACAATATTTTGCGGATTTTTGGAATCAATGGATAATGCCCTTTTTGTAAAATCGCTTGGGATGACGATCATCATATTGTATGTATTGTTATTCAGTCCATTTTCCGCCACCCCGCGGCTTACAACATACCAGTCCTGGCTGTTGTCTTTTTCAATACTTTTGACAAACTCATTTCCAAATGTGTATTTTTTTCCATTAAATTGGCCGCCTTCGTCTTCATTGACGAGCGCCACTGCCATTTTCCTGTCATCATCGCTCGTCGTTCCCTGCTTTGCCGCGTCTAACCCAAAATAAGAACTGCCAGATGTCAGGACAAGTATAAATAGAAGAAATACGGCTCCCCCTGCTAACCATCTTCTCAAAACTTTTCCACTCCCCTCGTTCCTTTTTGATTGGAATTAAAATGGATGTTTCTATAGCTGTATGCCGCGTGAAAACCGATATGGAAGTTTCAGATATGGCGAGAAAACGTAGTTTCATTCGTTCAATACACGTTTTATGCTGAATTTTTCTTTCAAAACTATAAAATGAATGAACCATCGCTACTTTGTTGCCGGCTGCAAAAAGGAATCATCATACAAATGGATGACCTTGTCTCAATGTAAAAACTAAGGGTTTCAAGGATGATTCCCACTGGTCTCGAACCAGCAACCTCCCCCCCCAAGGTGGCGCTCTCCCAGCTGAGCTTAAGTTCATTTATAATAGGTGCATATTTCAGGTTCATTGCCCATGCCGGCATGAATGCAGCACCATCAAAGGAATAAAAATGAACAAGCGCATCTTTCAGAGATAGATAGCTTCCGTCTTGCATTTTCAATAGAGAAAAAGCCACACAACGGCTGTCGCGTGGCTCTTTGTGGAAAAAGACTGCAGATGTGTTATTGAAGCCCGAAGTTCCGGGACAATTCTTCATCATGCTGCGCAACTGCATCCGCCGTTTTGTTCAGCTGCGTATTAATGTCATGCATGAGCTGGGCAAAATTTTGTACTTTCGGCTTCAGCTGGTTGAACTGGTCATCGAAGCCCTGGAACGCACGGCCCTCCCATTCCCCACGTAATTCATTTTGCAGATTGGTAAGGTCCCTCAACAATTGTTCAATTTGCTGCCCGGCATTGCCGTAGCGCTGTGCCTTTGCCTTGAGTTCTTCAGGCGTCATTCGAATTTGTCCTGCCACCATCATTTCCTTTAATCATTTAAACATCATGCAAACACAAAGTTGCTCTATATACTAATCACCCCATTTTCTGTGCATTAGTCAAATTGTTTTATATTTTTTCCGAATTATTAATTGGGACTTTTGTCGTACTTTTGTATTTAATTTTAAGTAAATCATCCACCTTTTTATCTATATTAGAGGTGGAAATATGGGAATATTAGCCTATAAAAATACATTTTCTGGAATTTATATTACAAATATTACATTTTGTCGTTCTTTTTTCCTATTTTCGTGATGAGGCTATTGGACGGGGCTAACGCTTTTGTCTTTTTGGGCCGGTGTAAAGGACAGTTCGCTGGAAAGCTGGAATGCTTTTGTCTTTTTGGGCCGTTGTAAAAGACAGTTCGCTGGAAAGCTGGGACGCTTTTGTCTTTTTGAGCCGGTGTAAAAGACAGTTCAGTGGAAAGCTGCGACGGTTTTGTCTTTTTGAGCTATTGTAAAGGACAGTTCGGGGGAAAACTGGGACGATTTTGTCTTTTTGAGCTGTTGTAAAGGACAGTTCGCTGGAAAGCTGGGACGCTTTTGTCTTTTTGGGCAGGTGTAAAGGACAGTTTGCTGGAAAGCTGGGACGCTTTTGTCTTTTTGGGCCGGTGTAAAAGACAGTTCGGTAGAAAGCTGGAATGCTTTTGTCTTTTTGAACCGTTGTAAAAGACAGTTCAGTGGAAAGCTGCGACGCTTTTGTCTTTTTGAGCTGTTGTAAAAGACAGTTCAGTGGAAAGCTGCGACGGTTTTGTCTTTTTGAGCCGGTGTAAAAAGACATTTTGGTCGGCTCCTGGCCCGTTTTTCTCCTTTTCATCCCTTGCAAAGGAACATTCAGTGACGGGTAACCCGTTTTTGTTTTTGATCTTTTGCTTGCAGTCCATCACTTGACACATTCATTTGCCAAAAAGCGGTTTACTTTTCTTCCTTTTTTTGCTATCATTCTAAATATTTACAAGAAAAGGAGAAGATGCAATTGGCTAAAAAGACAACACCCCCATTCCGCGCCGATCATGTCGGGAGTATGCTCAGGCCGGAAAAGTTGAAACAAGCCCGCCGCCGGCAAGAATCAGGCGAAATCCCAAAAGAGGCGCTGCGTGAATTAGAAAATGAGGAAATCAAAAGGATTGTGGAAAAGCAGAAAGAAATCGGCCTGCAGTCTGTAACGGACGGAGAATTCCGACGGGCTTACTGGCATTTTGATTTTCTCGAAAATCTTACTGGTGTGCAAGGATACGAATCCGGGGGCGGCATCCAGTTTAAAGAAAAGCAGACTAAATCGCATTCCATCCGGATAATCGGAGATCTGGATTTTTCCGGCCATCCGATGATTGATGATTATAAATTTTTACATAGCATTGCCGGGGACCACACGCCTAAAATGACCATTCCAAGCCCAAGCATGCTGCATTTCCGCGGCAAGATTGCATACGGGCGTTACCAGGCGGATGAAGATTTGTTTTTCCACGATCTTGGAAAAGCTTATAAAAAAGCGATTGCCGCTTTTTACGATGCCGGCTGCCGCTATTTGCAGCTCGATGATACAGCATGGGCATACCTTTGCTCCGATGAACAGAAGGAACAGCTGAAAGCCCGCGGGCTGAATCCGGACCATCTGGAAAAACTTTATGCACGCACCATCAATGAAGCAGTCAGCGGACGACCCGAAGATTTGACAGTTACGATGCACATTTGCCGGGGTAATTTCCGCTCGACATGGATTGCTTCTGGCGGCTATGAACCGGTCGCCGAAACGCTATTTAATGGCCTCAATATTGACGGATTTTTCCTAGAATATGACAGTGACCGCGCCGGCGGATTCGAACCCTTGCGCCATGTACAAAGGAAAGACCTGCAAATTGTGCTCGGCCTTGTCACTTCCAAATTCGGCGAGCTCGAAAATGCGGACGATGTGAAGCGCAGAATTGACGAAGCCTCCAAGTATGTCCCGCTTGAACAGCTTTGCCTCAGTCCGCAATGCGGTTTCGCTTCCACAGAAGAAGGCAATCTGCTTACTGAGGAAGAACAATGGGCAAAACTATCACACGTGGTAAAGATTGCCGGGGAAGTTTGGGGATAGCCGGCAAGTCCCGTTCTGTTTTCCAGCAAAAAAGGACGATGCGCCGATCGTTTTACCGAATCGTCCTTTTTTAAATCGCCGCTTTTTCAGACTCTCACTGTTTGTTTTTCGGACAAACGCGCGGCTTGCCCTTCACTTAAGCGCCAGGTATCCCGTGCAATCATCAATTCTTCGTTTGCCGGAATGACCAGTAAAGACACTTTTGAATCAGGGGTATGAATATACGGCCCGTTTTCTTCGTTTGACCTGAAATCCAATTTTGCCCCAAGATAGGCTAAATTGGAAACAACCGCTTGCCGGACGGAGGCAGAATGTTCCCCAATCCCTGCCGTGAACACAATGGCATCCACACCGCCCATTAATGCAACATAACCGCCAACACATTCTGTCACACGATTCACAAACATTTTGATTGCCAATTCCGCCTGCTCATTATGAGCTTTTGCTGCCAGCTCCACGTCACGGAAATCATTCGAAATCCCGGAAATACCGAGCAAGCCGGACTCTTTATTGAACATATCCATCATTTCATCAATGGTCAGCCCTGTTTTTTTCATGATAAATGGAATGATGGAAGGATCAACCGTGCCGGAACGCGTTCCCATCATCAATCCGGCCAGCGGGGTAAAGCCCATTGAAGTATTGACAGATTTTCCGCCTTGAATTGCACAAATGCTGGAACCGTTTCCTAAATGGCAGGAAATGATTTTCAAGTCTTTCAATGGTTTTTCAAGAAGCAGGGCTGCTTCATTGGCAACATACTGATGATTGGTTCCATGGAAGCCGTATTTCCGGATATGATATTGATTGTATAATTTCAAAGGCACCGGATACAAATATGTTTCAGGTGCAAGTGTTTGATGGAAAGAGGTATCGAACACGGCTACAGCACATGCTTTAGGAAGCCCTTTCATAAAAGCCCTGATTCCGAGTAACCCAGCCGGATTATGCAAAGGCGCCAATTCGCATAAATTTTCAATTTTTTGAATCACTGTACGGTCGAGTACGGCAGAATCCGAAAAGTCTGAACCCCCATGTGTGATCCGATGTCCGACAGCTGAAATTTCATTTAAATCATCGACAATATGGTTCTTTAAAAGAATTTCAATCAAATAATCCGCAGCGTCACGGTGATCGTGAATCGGCGGTTTTTCTTTTTGGCGGAAACCGTTGATTTTATATGAAACTTCAGGGGCATCGAATCCGATTCGTTCAAACACGCCTCCAATTAAAATACTTTCATCCGGCATATTGAAAACTTTAAATTTTAATGAAGAACTGCCTGCATTAATGGCCATTATTTTTTTCATTTTATATCCCTCCGAAAGATAACAATCTTATCCGCAACAATTTATGTGATCTCTTTCACAAATAACTATATGCATTTCCTTATAATACAAGTATAAAGAAACGCTTTGTAACAAATTTGCCTATTCCGGCGTCAAATTCAGCTAAAAATAGAGAAAATGATATTTTTTTGTTGCGCTTTCATTTATAATGAGGTTAGAAATCAATGTTTGCGCTTTCCCGCCTTTTTGCATGGTAAAAGATTCATTTGTATTTTTTTTGTTCAGCTTTGAACAAGATTTTGTAATCGCTTTAACGATTGCTTTTTGAAAACGGGGGCTTTGTGAAATGGAAAACAAACAACAAATTGAAAAAGTAATGGAAATGTTTTCTTCTGCGACCGGGCTCACAGCGGTTTATGTGGATATTGACGGAAAAGAAATTTCTGATGATGATCAATTCCCGCCTGTCTGTCAAATCATCCGGCAAGTTCCGCATCTCCGGAAACACTGCCAAACATGTGCGAAATTCGGCGGTTTTGAAACAATGAAAAACGGGCAACCCTGCATTTACAGGTGCCATGCTGGCCTCGCGGATTTTGCGGTACCGGTAAAAAGCCGGGAAAACACGCTTTATGGTTTTATCATTGGCGGTCAGGTGCGCCTGGAAGACGATGAAACTCAAGTGAAAGATTTTTTGCAGCAAGAACCGCTTGATCTGTCTTCCCACCGTGATTTTGCGGCCGCCTATAGCAAACTTCCGGTTTTTTCTTTAGAAAAATTATCTGCTTCTGCCGAAGTGCTGGGTACTTTGTCAGAATACTATTTGTCTTCCGTTTTAAATGAAGAAGCAAAACCGGCGAAGGAATCAACCGCTCAAGTGAAAAAACATGCCAGCTCCAAAAAAGAAATAAAACAAGCCCTTAAATATATTCAGAAACACATTCACCAGCCTGTCACTTTGGAAGAAGCCGCCGGCCATGTGTATTTAAGTCCATATTATTTCAGCAAACTTTTCAAAAAGGAAACCGGCGAAACTTTTGTTTCTTTTGTCAACCGTCAAAAAATGAATCTGGCAAAAGACATGCTTGCCAACGATGACTTGCCGGTTTCTTATATTGCGCACAGCCTGGGTTTTCGGGAGATCAGTTATTTCAGTAAAGTGTTCAAAAGGTATTACCAAACCACCCCGACCAGCTACAGGGCGATGTCCCGTAAAAAAGGATGACCGTGCGCGGCATGAAGGAGAATCCCATTTTTTCGAGATAGGATTTCTATTCTTTTTTTAAAAAAACTGATTGACAAGGCACCCCGTTCCTTATATACTAAATATTGTCCGACAGAGATGAATATGATTCCGTAGCTCAGCTGGGAGAGCGCCACCTTGACAGGGTGGAGGTCGCTGGTTCGAGACCAGTCGGAATCATCCTTAGAACCCCTGAGCCGCAACGGTTCTGGGGTTTTCTTATTTTTTCAAATTGTGAATGAAAAGGCGAGTTGTTGCCCAAATATTATTCATACCTGAGGCTTGCTGAACGGATCCGATTCTGAGTTTGTACCCAATTTGTCAGTAATTTTGCAGATTTAGGCATTTTGCTTATTCTGCAAGTTCTATGTGAAGAAAACATGCAAAATTGAAGGCCTTCCTTTACATAGAGGGCGGATTTTAAAACCTGCTTCCTGCCACGCTCTTAAAAAAGCACACTCGCTCTTTTGTCCGCCGTATTTTTCAATATTCTTTTATGGAAGTTGTAAAACCGAAAAGCGCAATCAGCATAATGATACAGCCTGCTAAACCTATTGCCGATGAAGACTTCATAACATCCCCCACTACTCTCCACACTAAAAATCCAACAGGTGATAAAAATGTGGATATGCTTGCAATTCCGAGTACCCTGCTTCTATATTCTTCCAATGAGAGTTCATACAAAATCAATGTTGATATATAACTTGTAATAGTAAACGAACTCCCTACTAAAAAGAAGATAATATAAAGCAAAAGGGTTTTAACAAAAAATACGGTTGTATAAAGCAGCCCTGCTACACACAAACTCGTTAAATAAATATAACCTCGGAACTTTTTTATTTTATAAACGCTCAATAATAAATTGATTAAAAAAGATCCTACTGAATAAAAAGTAAGAACTACGCCGTATACATTTGCGCTTAAATTCAAGTCATTTTGGATCATATTAACGAGGTTAACGTTATAACTACCTACTGCAATATTTGCGAAAGAAATCAAAACAACCGACCAAAAAATAATCTTATTTCCCCAAAAATATTTCAATCCGCTTTTCAAATGATCAAATGGGCTGGCCTTTTTTTGTATCGTTTGATTTTTGTTCTCATATTTTATAGGCAAAGTAAACAGCGCCGCAATTAAAAAAGTAATGCTATTCAGGATGATAAATTGGTTGAATTGCAATTTTATGATGGCTATGCCAGCAAACGTTGGCGCTAAGATGGAAGCAATTTTAAATACCATTTAGTTAATCGAGACCAGTCGGGATAAATCATCAGTATTCGCGACCTCGGGCAGGATGGCGTTATAAATAGGATTGAATACCGCATCAATTAGAGACAAAACAAAAGTATAAATATAAACTTCTACGATATTGAAAGCATGATAGAATAAAGAAACTCCCCAAACAAATCTTATGATAAATCTAAGCAGGTCTATTGATAAAATGAATTTCTTTTTGGATATTCTGTCTCCAAACACTCCGGAAATAATTGAAAATACAATTCTCGGTAATAACCCAACTAACAAAACAGTTCCCATAACAAATGGTGACTTTGTTTCATTTATAACGTATCATGAAAGTGCCATAGAGTATACGATCGATCCTATACTGAAAATCCCCTGACCCGTCCATAAGAAAAAAACCGAATGATTTTTGGAAAAAAGTGATCTCACCTTTACCAATTGCCCCCATTTTTAATCCAATTGATAAACCCTTGATATGCAATATCCATCATTTTATGTAAAAAAAACTGCACATAACACTAAAAATCAGCTTCTCCCCCACATCTGTGGGCATTTTTTGTCTGGGGAAGCGGTTTCTGGAAATGACGTTGATTTTGGCACCCACTGCCATTAAAATAGCTTATTTGTGCCTGGTTTTTTTCTGTTTTTTATCGAGGAATCCCTGTATGAACGTTCGGCCAAAGATTTTTTGTTTAGCAGACCGAAATTTATAATATGCTTATAATGTCATAAAATTTCCATGAATGCAAGTGTTGATTATATTTCAAATTAATTGGCCGGGGAACACTGCTTTCCCCGGCCTTAACGGCTGCAGCCTAATATCCACGTTTTGCAAGAATCAGGCCGCTGATAACATCAGCTCTTCTACCCAAGCCAAAAGTTTTAAATCTTGTCTGTATCCAGCAACTACCGACAGGCCGATGGGTTCTCCTGTTGCAGTGAGAAAAGGGATTGTAAGTTGTGGCAGACCGGCCAATCCCGCTATACAGCTGAGCTGCATTGTATGTTCCCGCGTTTTTTCTATCTCTTCCATGGATCTCCCGGTTGCGGGCGCCGGGCCGGGGGTTGTCGGCAGTACAAGAAGTCCTGAAGAACCCAGTAATCCCCTTAGTTTATCTCGGATATTCAGTCGAAGTTGATTTGCATTTTCCCAATGGCTGTCTTCCGTGATCGTAGACGCCCATTTGAATCTTTCGGTAATATCCGGGCCGAATTTTGGGCGGGCCTTTTCAATCCAAGCACCATGTGTTTTCCAAACTTCTCTTCCTTGCAGCAGGCGGAAAGCATGGCTCCACGACTTTAACGTCTGATCCGCAATGGCCGTTCTGACAACATGTTGTACACGATTTTTTAGCAAGTGGTGCCATTTACTTTCAAGTAGCTTTCGCGTCTCTTCCTCTGCAAGCTCCCACGCATCCTCCGCAAAAAATAGGGTATCAAATTGCGGACGGATGTCCTGTTCAGGCTTAAAGAGCACCTGCCCGACCCTATATAAAATACCGGGATCCTTGGACATCCAGCCGATCGTGTCAAACGAGGGCGCCAGCGGAATAACGCCTTCCATTTTGATCACCCCATGAGAGGGGCGGAAACCAAAGATCCCACAATAGGCGGAAGGAATCCGAACAGACCCGCCTGTGTCTGTCCCAATCGCAAAATCTGTACACCCGGCTGCTACAGCGACTGCGGAACCGCTGGATGATCCTCCTGGAATACGATCTTTCAGAACAGGATTGACGGGTGTCCCGTAGTGAAAATTTTCTCCATTCAGGCTGTACATTAATTCGTCTGTATGTGTCATTCCAGTTAGCCGTGCGCCTTCATTTAAGAGCCATTCAATGACAGGGGCATTTTTCCCGGCTGCAGGGTGGAAGTCATACCAATCGGGATTTCCGGCAGCATTTCTGTGGCCTTTTACAGCAAAAACGTCTTTAACAGCAAAAGTATAGCCATCCAATAAGCCATTTCTTTTTGGCCATACAGTCACGTCCGGGTCAATAAAAGCATTCCATTTATCTTCCATATTTTAGCACTTCTCCTTGTTTTATTGTGGCACCGACTATCGTAGTCAAGGCAGAAACCATATACTACCAGCCAATGGCAGCCCCGTCACAGCGCGGGTCTGTTCCGCCGATTCTAAAGCCGTGTTCGTTAATTTGGATCATATGGGCATGCCCCATTACGCCATCATATGCAGAAACTTTTCGGACAACATGCCCGGCTTTTGAAAGCGCATTGCATACCTCACTGCCCACTCTTTCTTCAACTTTTAATTCTTCCGTTGGTTCTCCCCACGTCCTCCCCCAAACCCATCGTGGTGCAGATACGGCCTGCTGAGGGTTCATGCCATAGTGAACAACTCTTGTGATCAGGGCCGTTTGGGTCTGCGGCTGGCCTTCCCCTCCCTGTGTGCCATATAAAATGCTTGGTTTCCCATCCAAAAACGCCATCGCAGGCATTAATGTATGGAAAGTGCGCTTATGTGGTTCCAAAGTATTCACATGGCCTGCATCCAAAGAGAAAAACGACCCTCTGTTTTGCATTAAAATACCGGTTGAACCCGCTACAAATGCAGAGCCGAATTCGAAATAGAGGCTTTGAATAAAAGAAACCGCATTCCCTTCATCATCCACTACTGCTGCGTAGGCTGTATCCCTCCCTAACGGTTCCGCGTTATATTCCATCGCACGATCCCAATGGATTTCTTCTGCAAGCTTTGCTGCATATGTTTTGCTGAGTAATTTTTCCAGCGGAACAGGGGAAAATCCCGGGTCCGTCAAAACTTCATTCCGATCTTGAAATACTTTTTTCAAGGTTTCGATCAAAATATGGTAATATTCATAAGATCCATGTTCGATCATAGTGAAATCAAAATTTTCCAATATATTGAGCGCCATTAACGCTGAAAATCCTTGAGAATTTGGCGGAGCTTGATAAATTTGGTAATCATGATATGGAGTAAAAATCGGATCGGTCCAGTTTCCATAATGGTCAGCGAAATCGTCAACTAGCAAGTAGCCGCCGTCCGCTTTTATTGCCGCAACAATCTCTTTTGCAATCGGCCCTTTATAAAAAACATCTCTCCCTTTTTCTGCTATTTTCATAAGCGTGCGGCCCAACTCTTTTTGAACAAATTTCTGCCCGATTTGCGGTACCTTTCCATTGGGAAGATAGATGTCGGAAGTGCGTTTTGTTTTCATTAAAATGTCATGGGCCATCACTGTATTTTTGTACTGGTCAGGGGACAGCGGAAAACCGTTCCATGCATATTCAATTGCCGGCTCCAGCACTTCCTTGAAGGTAAACTTGCCGTATTCTTTTAAAATGGCGTCCCAACTGTCTGCCATTCCGGGAACAGTAATGGCACTTCTGGCGCCTCTTAAAGGAATCTTGTCCTCATTTGCATAATTTTCCCGTGTGACACAATAGCCTGATCGGCCGCTTCCATTATATGCCCGGAGCACGCGATCGGAATGGTGCCATGTGAGCCAAAAGGAATCCCCGCCCAACCCTGTCATATGCGGATAAACAACAGCCAGACATGCACTAACGGCGACGGCTGCATCAAAGGCATTTCCTCCTTTTTCCAGGATTCTTGCACCTGCGGCCGAGGCAAGGTAGTGGGGGCTGACAATCATTGTTTTTGTACCGATTTTCGGGTCGTTTAATTTCATGGATTTTCCCTCCCAGGAACAAATTTGGCTTCATATCGTTGTGCTCGTCTTTGCGTTTTCACCGCTGCTTTAAAAGGTTGTCCATCAGAAAATAAGAAAAGAAAGCCGCCAAATAGCAATAATATCCCTGACAGATAGAAACCAATTTCCATGTTTCCTGTGACTTCAGCTAAATAGCCTGTTATATATGGCGCGAAAATAGAGGATAACATTCCTGCAAAATTAAAAATTCCAAAAACCCTTGCGTACATAGCAGATGAAGTATGATCTGCGATAAAAGAAATTAAAACCGGATCAAGCGCCAGCTTTCCAATTAATCCGTAAACAACCAATCCGGCAATCATGAAAGAAAAACTGTCGGAATACGGAACAACAAATTGACAAATCGTCCCTAAGACTGCCAGTGTGAAAACCATTATTTTCTTGTTTTTGATTTTGTCCGACAAGTATCCGAAAAACAGCGCACCCGGAATCGAGGACCAAGGAACCAAAGAAGCGATCACACCTGTCTGTGATCCCGGAACTCCCCGTTCTGTTTGCAAATAATAAGGAAGCCAGGTCATCATGCTGAAAAATCCGTATAATGAACAGAAAATGAGTACATACGTGATGAGATGATTTTTGCTAAACAGTTCCCTTACATTTCCGGGTTCCGTGACACTTGTTCCCGTTGATTTGATCCTGGAACGGTGATGAGGATCTTTAATCAAAAGCCCCATTAGGACGGCGACGAGCACCGTCAAAATACCGAATATATAAAAGGAAAACTGCCAATCTTTTTTTAGTGTAAATGTAAAGTAGCTGGAAGCAATAAATCCGAGCGATATCCCAACAGCCATCCCACTGTTTATCAATGCCGAAGAGATTCCCCGGTATTTTTGAGAAATGGCAACGGATGAAATCGCGTACTGGGGCCCATAGTAGGTGCCTTCGCCCAGGCCGGTGACAAATCTAATCATTAGAAAAGCAAGCAGCCCCGGTGCCATTCCGCTCATTATGGTCCCGACACCAAACAGAATATAGCCTGAAACCAATACTTTTACCCTGCCGATACGGTCTGCTAAAAATCCTGCAGGGATCTGCATGGCAGCATAAGCCAGAAAAAATATGGTTGACATTAAACCCAGTTCACTTTTAGATAAACCCCAATCATCCTGAATAACTCCCATCACCGGCGACAATATATTCCGATCCGCATACATAAAAGCCCATCCTAAAGCAAATAACACAACGTAAACAACAGGATGCCTCTTTTTCAAATGAACTGCCTCCCCTTTTTCTTTAGTATTGTAATGTTTTCTTACATAGATTTCATTATGTTTCCTTTTATTTCTTATGATGTTATTAAACATAACATGAAAAATTTTGTCAATATTTCACTTTTTCTGCTCGTGCGATGGTTCCTTCTTTTTTCCTTCAAAAAGAAGGGAACGCACCCCATTCTATTTCGTTTAGAAAGCAAAGCCTTATTTGTAATCGCAACCAATGGAAATTTGTAAAAATTTCAAAACTACTTTTTTACGTTCTGTCATTCATTTTGCAAAATGGATTGTATTTCGTTCGCTTTTTCAGTATATTAATACATATAGATACTTACAGATTAGAATTTGCTTACATTTTGAAATAAAGGAGAGGAGTCTATGCCCAGGCAATATGATGGTGCTGCCGTTCAGCTGGATGAAATTGACCGCCAAATCATTCAGCTTTTAAACGGAAATGGCAGAGTTTCGTTTACAGATTTGGCAAAAGAAATCAAACTTTCCCGTGTGGCTGTTCAATCACGCGTCCATTCCCTCGTTGAAAATGGTGTGATTGAATGTTTTACCGCTGTCGTGAACCCTGAAAAAATCGGCCTTCACCAGTCCGCTTTTTTTAATGTTGAAGTAGAACCGAAACATTTACAGAAAGTGGCCGAAACATTGGCCAAAGATCCGGCGGTTTCAAGCCTTTATCATATGTCAGGCCCCAGCAAACTTCATATGCACGGCTTATTTAAAGACAACGAGGAAATGGAACTGTTTCTTAAAGAACGGTTATATCCGTTGCCTGGCATTATGAGCGTCGATTGCCAGATTTTACTCAAACGTTATAAAAGCCGAATAGGAATGAAACTGTAAGGGGGTTGCACTATGGAAAAACAGCAAAATGCTTATGCCCAGCTTGCCATGGCGATGCTTAGGACCGGCATTCTCGGCTATGGCGGCGGCCCGTCTGTCATGCCGCTTTTCCGGTATGAGGCGGTGACAAGGTACAAATGGCTGGATGACGACGAATTCGGGGAAACATTGGCAATCGCAAACGCGCTCCCCGGCCCGATTGCAACAAAAATGGCCGCTTACCTCGGTTACAAGTTGAAAAAGACAACCGGCGCCGTGTTCGCCATTTTATTCCATATTCTTCCGAGCAGCATCGCCATGATTGCGTTGCTGTCGCTTGTATCGGTATTAAGCCATTCAAAGATTGTGGCCGGAATGATCGCAGGGGTCATGCCGGTTGTTGCCGTTATGCTTGGCCAGATGGCTTACGATTTCGGGGAAAAAACGGTCAAGGGCCTTGGGAAGGTTTTCGGAATCGCGATGTTTGTTATTTCCTTTCTCCTGCTTGAAACGATCCATCTCCATCCGGCTATTGTCATTCTGATTTTTCTTGCGTACGGAAGCATCCACTTTCGACTCGTTGCAAAATGGAGGAGAGATGAAAAAAAGAAGAAAAGGGATGAAGCGGGATGATCTGGTTCCAATTGATGCTCGGTTTTTTCATTGCAAATATCCTTGGCTACGGCGGGGGGCCTTCCTCCATTCCATTGATGTACCATGAAATTGTGACGCATTACGGATGGCTGAACGACAGCGAATTTTCCAATATGCTGGCACTCGGCAATGCACTCCCAGGCCCGATCGCGACAAAAATTGCCGCATTCGTCGGCTATGGAGCGGGCGGGTGGACAGGACTGTTAGCGGCTCTTGCCGGAACGATATTGCCGTCTGCCGTTGCATTGATTGTGTTGCTGAAAGTATTGCACAAATACCGCCAGTCTCCGGTTGTGAAAGGGATGTCTCTGCTTGTGCAGCCGGTCATTACCATCATGATGGTTGTGCTGACATGGCAGATGGCAAAAAGTTCCTTCGGCCAGATCGGCATCTGGCAGTCGCTTGGCATCGCCGTCGTCGCTTTCTGGGCCATGCATATCCGGAAGATCCACCCCGCCCTTGTGATTTGCGCGGCATTTCTCTATGGTGGCATCGTGCTTCAGCATATTGTGTAACGGGATAAGGAGAAGATGCGCCAAAAAAACCAGGATGCCTGATGAAGCAGGCATCCTGGTTTTTACTTTGTTTCAGTTTTCTGATCGTTTAGCGTTTGGGCGAGTTCAATAAAGAAGTCAAGTGCTTCCGGATTGGCCATTGAACCCCTGTTCACCACTTTATCGACCGGGAAGCCGAGCAAAATTTTACGGATCGGGACTTCCAGTTTCTTTCCGCTCAATGTTTTTGGGATTTGTTCAACTTCATAAATTTCATCCGGGACAAAGCGTGGCGAAACTTTCGCCCGGATTTCGGTTTTGATGCGGTTTTTTAACGTATCATCCAAATGCCGGCCCTGCTTCAGGACGACAAATAGCGGCATGAACGATTGCCTGCCGAGATGTTCAAGGTCGATGACAAGGCTCTCGATAATTTCATCAATGCCTTCGACCGCCCGGTAAATTTCGCTCGTGCCCATGCGAACGCCTTGGCGGTTAATTGTGGAATCGGAGCGGCCGTAAATGACACAGCTGCCTTTTTCATCAATCTTGATCCAGTCCCCGTGCCGCCATACCCCAGGATAGACATCAAAATAACTTTCAAAGTAACGTTTGTTGCCTTCATCCCCCCAAAAATACAGCGGCATTGACGGCATCGGATCGCAAATTACCAGTTCCCCGACTTCATTCACAACCGGTTTGCCTTCCTCGTCAAATGCCTGAATATTTGCACCCAGCCCGCGCGTCTGAATTTCGCCGGCATGAACCGGCAAAACAGGCGAGCCGCCGACAAATGCGGTGCAAAGGTCCGTCCCCCCGCTTGTCGAAACGACCCATAAATCCTCTTTGACATTTTCATAACACCAAATGAAACCTTCCGCCGTAAGCGGGGATCCCGTTGACAAAATTGCCTTGAGATGGGATAAATCGTGTTTTTCCTTTGGCTTGATGCCGGATTTCATGCACACACTAATGTACCCAGCACTTGTACCGAAGTGGGTCATGCCGGTTTTTTCCGCCAAGTCCCATAATGCATCCATAGTCGGGTATGCCGGGCTGCCATCGTACAGGACAACCGTAGCCCCGGCCAGCAAGTTGCCAATTACAAGATTCCACATCATCCAGCCGGTTGTGGTGAACCAAAAATACACATCATCCGGCTCCACCCCTTGTTCGACTTTTAAAATTTTCAAGTGTTCCAAAAGGATGCCACCCTGTCCCTGGACGATCGGTTTCGGCAGGCCGGTTGTGCCGGATGAAAATAAAATCCACAGCGGGTGATCCAACGGTACAGGTTCAAACGCGAGTTCAGCTTCTTCTTTCAGCACTTCCTTAAAGGAGATCGTGCTGCTGTCCGGTTTTATCTCGCCAAAATCCATATAAGGCACCACGATTGTTTTCTTTAACGTTGGAAGGGCCGCCTGAAGTTCCGTGATGTTTTTTCGTTTGTCAAAAATTTTTCCGTTATAGGAATAGCCATCAACCGCGAATAAAACAGCCGGTTCGATTTGTTTAAACCGCTCAATGACGCTCTCATTGCCAAAGTCCGGGGAACACGATGACCAGACCGCGCCAATGGAGGCACATGCTAGGAAAGCGATCACCGTTTCCGGCATACTTGGCATATATGCCACCACCCGGTCTCCTTTTTGGACGCCAAGTTTTTTCAGGTACTGCGCCGTCTTTGCTGTTTTTTCCTTCAGTTCCTGCCAGCTGACTTCCCTTTGGCGGACGGTTTCCGATTGGAAAATGAGCGCAGGCTTATGCTTTCTGCTGTTTCGGAAAACGTGCTCGGCGTAGTTGAGCGTAGACCCGGTGAACCATTCGGCGCCAGGCATTGTCCTCGATTTCAAGACTTGTTCATACGGCGTATGGGATATGACACCACAGTATTCCCAAATGCTTTTCCAAAACGGTTCCAGCTGATCCACGGACCATTTCCAAAGATCCTGGTGGTGCTGAAATGTTAAACCGTATTCTTTTTCCAACCATTTACGGTAACGGGTAACCCCTGCTTTTTCAATCCGCTCCCTTGACGGCTGCCATAATAATGCCCCTTCTGTGACCGTCTTCACTCGAGTTCCTCCCCATCTGCGTGATGTATTTTGTAAGCGTTATCTTTTACTATTTTACCAAGACATGAAATATTTCGTCAACGAATGAAAAGGCGTTTCATGGAAAATGGGGGAAGGCCCTGCACGCTTCTTGCCTCTTCTTGGATCATACAAAATGTCAAATAGCAGCTATGTTCTTGGCGCTTTTTTCGTCCCGTTATGTTTCTCCAGTTCCGTTGCAGAACCATCATTTGGGCAGGCGGCCGTATAAAACTTTCCCGGATACATATGCTATTGGCTGTACGAGGAGGTGATTTTGTGGGAAACCAGAAGAATAACAACCAAAAGAACAACAGCCAGCAAAACAAAAATAATATTGCGGAAGATGTAAAAAATACGGCAGGTGCCGCTTTTCATGCTGTCCATAAAGGGCTGGAAACGACAGAAGATGTGGCGATGAACGCTGTGGATGCAACTTCAAATGCAGTCAACAATGTGACGGGCGGATCGCAAAACAATAAAAAATAAAAAGTGCCGGGAAATGGGCGCTTTTTGCAAATGTAAAAGGCCGGGGGTATCCCGGCCTTTTACATTCTGCTCGCCACTTCTTTTACAATATCTTCAGCAGACATGCCTTTTGCATCAATGACAGGCGCCTTTGTCATCGTGTCATTGATCCCCATTGCGTTCATCTCGCTGCCGGTTACAACACAGCAGTCACAACCTTGTACATCTTGTTCGTTCTTAATGGTTTTCACTTCATATCCTTTATCGCGCAGCGCTTCCTGGACATTTGTCAAAGCCTCTTCTACACCGATTATTACAGCCATGGTTAACACCTCCCTCTTTTTTATCGTACCCATCTGATTTTAGAAAAAACATGTTTTTTCCCCGGCCGCAGACGGATGCTTTTTATTTTATAATGGTGCTGAGAATCCGGTTGATTTCTGTATCATGTCTCCCGGTTTTACTGAAATAGCCGATATCTTTTTGGCACACGTCAATTCCCGTGCGGCGGCAGCAAAAATATTTTTGTGTTCTTCCGCTTTTCATTTGTATATTTAAAAATCCTCTCCGCATTTTTGAATACATTCATCATGCCCCGTATTGAAAAGCCGCACAGTTTTGCCAACTGTGCGGCTTTTTTGGCGTGCGCCTTTACTTGCCGAGCAATTCGTCCGAAAGCCGGATAAATTCGCGGGCATCTTCTGCCATAAGGTTAATGCCGGCTGCCCAGAAGTCCGGTTTTGTCAGATCAACGCCAAGATGTTTTTTAGCAAGATCTTCCACCTTCATCCGGCCGGTATCGCGCAAAAGGGCAATATATTTGTCTTCAAAGCCATCTGGATTCTTCAAAAATTCGGCGTAAATGCCAAGGCTGAATAAATAACCGAATGTGTACGGAAAGTTGTAGAACGGCACATCGTCAATAAAGAAGTGGAGCTTGCTGCACCAGAAATGCGGGTGGTAGCCGGACAAGCTGCCGGCATACGCTTCTTTTTGCGCCTTTTCCATCAGTTCATTGAGCCTTTGTTCGGACACAATGCCTTTTGAACGCTCTTCGTAAAAACTTTTTTCAAACAGGAAGCGGGCATGGATGTTTAAAAACATAGCCGTTGCATTTTCAAGCTTTGCATTTAATAAAGAAACTTTTTCTTCCTTTGACTTTGCATTGGCGACAGTCGCATTGCCGATGATCGTTTCTGCAAAGGTGCTCGCCGTTTCGGCCACGTTCATCGCGTATTCGCGGTTCAAACGCGGCAAATCGCGCATGACATGGCTGTGGAAGGCGTGGCCAAGTTCGTGCGCCAACGTGCTTGCATCATTTGTGGAGCCGGTAAATGTCATAAAAATCCGCGACTCTTCAAACTCCGGCAGACTGGTACAATAGCCGCCCGGGCGTTTATTCGGCCGGTCTTCCGCCTCTACCCAGCGGTTTTCAAGGGCGTGTTTCGCAAATGCAGACAGTTTCGGCCCGAAAGAAGCAAAATGTTGGATGACAAAATCGCACGCTTCATCATATGTAAATCGGGCCGGTTTCATATCGCCGAGTGCAACCGGCGCATCAACATCCTGCCAGCCGAGTTTTTCCATCCCGAAAATTTTTGCTTTTTGGTTGAGAAAGTCGACAAACGGCTGCTTGTTTTCAGAAACGGCTTTCCACATCGCATGAAGCGTGTCTTCAGACATCCGGTTGTATTCAAGCGGCTCTTCGAGAAAAGACTTCCTGCCATGGGCTTTTTGCAGCGTAATCCGGTACCCGTCCAGGTGGTTGAGCGTATCGGCAAAAACCGGCGCATATTTTTCCCATGCCGCTTCCCAGTTTTCGAACAGCTGTTTGCGCACTTCCGGATCCGGGTCGGCATACATCCGGTTCATCGCCTGGCCGACGGATAAGGATACCGTCTTGCCTTCTTTGTCCGTAAACGGGATTGTCATAACGGAAACAGCTGTGTCATACAATCTGCTCCAGCCGGCCAGCCCGTCCTGGTTGAGATCGGCAATCAGCTTTTCCTCTTCTTCCGACAAGAGCCGTTTTCCTTCATCGCGCGTTTCATTGAGGGCAAAGGAGACTTCGCTCAATTCCTTGTCCTGTAAAAACTTTTTCCAGTCTTCGTCCGAAATGGCCACCAGTTTTTTCTGAAAAGTGGTCCCGAGCTTTTGCATCTCGCTGTACAAATCCATGATTTGGCCCATCACGACATTTGCATAGTCATCATCCATATAGGCATCATGCCACATTTGCACAAATGTCGCAGACTGGCTGAGCCCTTTTTCGATCTCTTCCTGTTTTTTCAGGATGGCTTTAAACGGCTCCGGAGACGGGTCTTTCGAAAATGCCCATCCGTCGAGTCGGCTTTTGTATTGCCCGATTTCTTCTTTCAGCCCGCGCAGTTTTTCCTGCAATTCCGGCGATTTTGTGCCGCCCGGAATAACGGCATCCAGATCCCAAGTATTCTTATATTTCATATTTGCAACTCCTTTCTTTCTTCCATTTTACAGGGTACCGCACAAAATACCAATATATTTACAATCACGGTAAAAAATTTCAGGGCCGGATCCTTATCAGGGAGATGTTTCGCATTTTTAAAATCAGAATTGAGATTAAACATGATAACTGCTCCGCTTCCTGATGTATCCCTTTTTCATCCATCCGGAATCGAATCCTTCCCGTGAAAATTTTCGCCTTTTAAAAATCGGAACATGATAACTGTCCCGTTTCCTGATACCTCCCCTTTTTCATCCATCCGGGGTCGAATCCTTTTCGGGGAAATGTTTCGCCTTTTAAAAACCGGGATTGAAATTAAACATGTTAACTACTCCGCTTCCTCTCCCCTTTTTCACTCTCCTCCGGCAAGTTATAATCACTGCTTTTGCCCCTTTTTCACCCGGCAGTTTTTTGCCGGTTGTCGTTAATGGGACTTACTGAGCATCATTCGTGCATCACACCAGTTTTATAGCCGGGCCGTTCCGTTATTTTTCCGGCTGGTGTTTAGGATGAAGAAGTGAAGCTTTCTTGATTCGTAAATGCTAATTTTTTTCCTCTAAATCGAAAGAAAAACACAACCCCGAGCACGATCTCCAGTAAAGCAGCAAGTGGCGTTACAGACCTCAATCCAAGATACTGAATGATAACCCCTGTCAGAAAAGCGCCAAATTGCATGGAGACCATGCTGCAAGTATTCCAAAGCCCAAAAACTCTCCCTCTAAGATTGCTTTCAACATGTGTTTGCATCACATGCCGTTCGAACGGGACAATGAATCCGCCGACAAAAGCATGTAAGACCATAATGAAAGTGCCTTCAAACAAATTATTGGAAAGCCCAAACACAGCCCAGCTTAATCCCATTAAGATATAACTATAGCCATACCGGTGAATATTTTTGAAAAAAATTTTATTATTGGCAATCCAAAGACCCAAAATGACAGAAGTCAAACCTTCTCCAACGTATAACATGCTAATGCCGATAGGGGGAACATGATAAATATGGTTTACCATTTGTTGAATCATCAGGTTAAAAGACCCGACAATTAAGCCCCCTGTTAAGGCAAAAAGCAATACATATCTGATGTAAATTTGCTTTTTTACCACGGATAAGCCAATCTTTAGTTCGCTGAGAAAGTTTCTTTCCTTTGGCTTTATTTGGGAATTTTTTAAATTCAATGTCCACATGGTGATGCCGGCGTAAATAAAAGATAAAGATGTTAAGATCCAGAAGACATTTAGATTGAGCAATGTTACCAAAACCCCGCCGGAAGCTGCACCGATTAAGCGAATCAAACTGGTCAAAGAAAAGTTCAATGAATTCGCAATGATCAAGTCTTCTTCTTTCATGATTTCCGGAATAATGGTTTGTCTCGCAACGGTAGTCAAAGATGAGAGAACGCCGATAAAAAACCTGATCACAAAGAAAAAAATCCAAGCTGCCCAACCGTCGAACACGGGCACAAGTATAAAAAGGGCATATAGCGGCGATTTCAGCAGTTCAGATACTACAATGATTTTCTTGGTATCCATTCTATCAATAAGCCCGCCTAATAGAAAACTCATCGCAATCGGCACTAAACCGCTTACAGCCCACAGCGTCCCTAACTGCAATCCATTATCCGTTATTTTCCCTAAAAGGACGAGCATTGAAATAAAGGAACCCCATGTTGTTAATCCTGTAACGGTAGTCGTTGCCAATAACTTTCTATAGTCGGGGAAATGCTTTAACACTCGTATAATATCATTGTTTTTTTTCATCGCATGATCAAGTCCGAACTATTTTCATATTTCATTCAATTTCAACCCCTTTTTCCATTTTACAAGGCGGGGGAAAATTTTCCAATATTAGAACAGTCGTTTTCAGTAGCTTTCCAGGGAGATATTTTGTATTTTTAAAAAATTTAGAGGAGGCTGCCTTCCATTTTGGGGCGGGTCCGTTTCCGGGGCATTTTACATACTTTGGGTTCTTCCTTCAGATTGAGCTCGTCTACGTTAAGAAAGCGTGGAAAATTGACAGTGTTCCTTCACATAGAGGGCGTCTACGTTAAGGAAGCATGAAAAAACGAAGGCCTTTCTTCACATAGAGCCCGTCTACGTTAAGGAAGCAAGCAAAATTGACGGCCTTCCTCAACTTAGAGTCCGTCTATGTTAAGAAAGCATGAAAAAACGTGACCCTTCCTTCACATAGAGCCCGTCTACGTTAAGAAAGCAAGCAAAATTGACGGCCTTCCTTAACTTAGAGGGCGTCTACGTTAAGAAAGCACGGAAAATTGACGGCCTTCCTTCACATAGAGGGCGTCTACGTTAAGGAAGCATGAAAAAACGAAGACCTTTCTTAACTTAGGGCCCGTCTATGTTAAGGTAGTGCGGAAAATTGAATGCCTTCCTTCACATAGAGCGTGTCTATGTTAAGGAAACGCGCAAAAAAATCAATGTTCCTTAACGTAGAACCCGTCTACGTTAAGGAAGCACGAAAAAACGAGGCTCTTTCTTCACATAGAGGGCGTCTACGTAAAGAAAGCATGAAAAAACGTGGCCCTTCCTTCACATAGAGCCCGTCTATGTTAAGAAAGCAAGCAAAATTGACGGCCTTCCTTAACTTAGAGCTCGTCTATGTTAAGGAAGCACGGAAAATTGACGGCCTTCCTTAACTTAGAGCCCGTCTATGTTAAGAAAGCACGAAAAATTGAAGGTCTTCCTTCACTTAGAGCCCGTCTACGTTAAGAAAGCAAGCAAAAACGAGGCTCTTCCTTCACTTAGAGCCCTTAGAGCCCGTCTACGTAAGGAAGCTCAGCAAGCCCTACTTAAAAAGCGCGGCTGATGGCAACCGCGCCCTTTGTTTAATGCATCCAGGCAAGAGACCCCATCGGATCCCAAGGTTTCAGGACAATCGGATCTTGTTCCCATGCTTTTTGCAAATCCTCTGGCAAATATTTTTTGTCAATGACGATTTGGTACGTATATTCATCCATCCAGGCGTCACTCATGACAAAATAACCGTCTTTGCCCACTTTTTCACCCCAGCTGTTTTCCACTTTCCATCTGTCCGGTTTGCCGTCAATGAGGTTGACACCGGTCAATACCATTGCGTGCGTCATTATGCTGTCTTTATAATCGAGCCGTTCCGCTTTGGTCATGCCGAACGAAAATCCGAAAGCTTTTTCCAAATCGAAAAGGCTGGTATCCATGATGCCTTCATTCCGGTCTGATGACGCGGCAACATCACAGCCGAACCAGACGCTACGGTTATCCTTCAGCTGTTTTACGGCCAGCGATTTAAAGGTTTCGATATCAACATTTAAATATTTGACCGGTTTGCCGCCAACCACATTGCCCAAATACTGCACCGTATACGTTTTGCCGTACGGTTTGTCGCTTGTTGGCGCATTGATAATGCTGATGTATTGGTCGAGATCAAATCCGACGTATTTCTCAAAAAATGCCTGTGGTGTAATGTTTTGCTCGCGATGGAACAGTTTGTCGGTATCGCGGAATTCAAAATCAAACGTCTTCGGCGGCTCACCGAGTGCAAAGGCCAGCAATTTGTAAACTTCTGCAAGCATGCCTTCTTTCGCCTGCCGCAATTCTTCTTCCGGCTGTCCTGCTGCGTGCATTTTTCTTAGTTTCACCGCATCTTCGCGGAGCTTGGCATTTAAAAGCGAATTGAGTTCGCGCGAGTTGCTGCTGTTAAAGGTTTCCGGCATAACCTGTTTTGGCACAACGCCGTATTTTTTAATGAGCGCGACGAGCATATCCCACTGCCCGCCGTCCTGCTGCGGGGTTTCAAGCAGCCAGGAAATGAGCCGTCCTTCCACAGGTTCGTCTGCGGTTTCAATCATCGTTTCCAGGAAGTAATTGGCTTTTTCAAATTTGTCCCAGAAATTCGTATAGTTTTGCGAAAGCTCAAAGTCTTTCAATCTGAATTTTGCATTTAACTTATGCGTAAACGTATTTAAGGCGGCAAACATCCAACAGCGCCCGCTTTGTTTCTGATTTGACACTTTCCCCGTTTCAATTTCGTGGGAGAATACGTGATTCATAGAAACCACAGCATCATTGTTGATTGTCGCGGCCTTCAATCCGTTTTTCATCATTGCATTTTGAATCACTTTGTTTTGCGGCAGTTCGCGGATTTGCTGGGAAAACCGCTCCGCCATTTCCCGTGTAATGTCTTTTGCCATTTAAATCTTCCTTTCCATTAAGTTCTTTTTTATTATACGCCTTTTTCAATCAGATAAGACAATTTTGCGTTTTTGAAAAGCCTGCAATTCTGAAACGGAACACAATTGGGCGATATTTCCTTTTCACTTTTCCACTTATTCGTCCCGCTGTTCGGTAAGGAAGGCTTTTTTCGTCCGTTCATTTCCCAAGTTTTTTTAAATTATGGTATGCTGTTTTACGAGAAAGACTCAAACGGGGTGATGGCAGATGAGTGAAGAAAAGGATTATGAAACAAAAGGTTATGATACAAGTATTGTTTATGATTATAAAGAAATGCCCGACGTCCATCCGGGCCGCTGTGATAATTGTGGTTACAGCCACTTCAAGTCATCGGTCAAACATGGCGTGTTTTTGCGTGAATGCCGGAGATGCGGGATGAAAAAGAGCATTTAACAGGCAAAAGCGGACTTCCTGCAAATGGGAAATCCGCTTTCTTCAATTTAGAATCCGGGGCAGTTGGAATGATTTACGCAAATCCAGCTGCATCAAAATCGCCATTCGCAACGAGATAAACCCAACCCGTCTTCCTATTTCGCAGCATGGCTGTGAGCGTTCTGTTTTCGGAAAATTCACCCAAATTCACGGACGTTTCCGTACGTCTTTAAAGAGTTGCATACACATCCGGATGGGGCCTTAGCACAAGCAGAAGCGCCTGTTCGTTCCGGTGCGTATCTTGTCTTTCAACACGCAATCCTTGCCGCCGAGTCATAAAAAATTTTGGGCAGCCCGGACCTTTATCGCTCATCTATGTAATACGGCTTTATTTGCTGAACCAAATAAAGTAACCGGCAAGCACCACGACGACAAGAAAAAGTACAATGGTACCAAAGACGACTCTTTTTGATTTCAAAAAAAACGCTCCCCTCTGCACGGACTTTCAGTTACATTCAGTATACCCATCAAGGGGAGAATTCAAACTGGCAGGCTTAGCCTTCTTTTGACATTTGCAGCGCCTTCAGAATGTTTTTCAACGAATTGCTTTTGCCGTAAAGCAGCACGCCGCCGCGGTAGATGCGCGCACCTGCTATCGCCATGAACACAATCGTGACAACCATGACCGCAACGCCCGAAAGCCCGGCCCACACCGGCAAGTCGAGCATGCCCACCCGCAAAAACATCAGCATCGGTGTAAAAAACGGAATGTACGACAGAACGGTAATATAGCTGGCAGAAGGATTTCCAAGCCCGGCCATCGCAAGGAAGAACCCGATCATGACAAGAAACGTCATCGGCATCATCATCTGCTGGGCATCTTCAATCCGGCTGACAAGCGAGCCGAGAAAAGCTGCCAAAGTGGCATACAGCAAATACCCGAGCAGGAAAAACACCACAGCGTACACAATCGTTGACATCTTTATATCCGAAAATCCAAATACAGAAAAAAAGCCGCCCGTCAAGTGATTGATATTTTGTTTGATGGTCGCGTATGCTGCGGCAAGGAGCACCGCCATCTGTGTCAAACCGAGCAGGGCGCCGCTGATGATTTTCGCAAACATCTGCTGCACTGGCGGGACGCTCGAAATTAAGATTTCCATTACCCGTGAAGCTTTTTCAGTCGCCACTTCCATTCCGACTGCACTGGCGTAAAAAATGACCGCGAAATAAATCGCAAACAGCAAAATATAGACAAGCCCCCTCGCCTGCGCCAGTTCTGCTTCGGATTTTGCATCCCGCTCCAGATTGATGCTCTTAAAGGATGCGGGGCTGTTTAAAAGTGAAAGCTCTGCAGAAGAAAGCTTCAGTTTTCCTGCCGCCATATTGCTTTTTACAGCCTGCAGCGCCTGCTCCAAACTGTCCGTAGTCCCGGTATCGGCAAGATTCGGGGCTTTATAGACTGCTTTCGGCATGCCAGCTGCGTCAAGCGATAAAACAACATACCCTTCATATTTTTCCTTTAATACTTCTTTCCGCAACGCACTTTCGCTTTTTTCGGCCTGCACAAGCCGGATATCTTTATCAACGGTTTTTAATTGCTGCTTAAGCGGCCCGTACAGCGTGTTCGTCTCATCCAAAACCGCAACCTTTTTCTGCTTGCTGCCGGCAAACATATCGATCATCCGGTTTATGTTTCCCATCAGCAGGACAGCAACAAGCAAAATAGCCGTCGTGATCACAAAGGATTTTGTTTTTAGTTTTGACATGTAGGCATGACCGATTAAAATGCCGAACCTATTCATAGGAAGCCCCCACCTTTTCTATGAAAATATCGTTTAGAGATGGTTCTTCAAGCGCAAACTTGCGGATGAAACCTTTTCCGTTGATTTCATCTAAAATTTTTTGCGCCGCTTCCATCCGGTCAATTTGCAGCTCTGCCCCGAGCGCCGTTTTCTTAAATCGGACGACCCCCGGGAAGGCACGTAAAAATGCCAGATCAAAATCAGCATGGATCACGACATTTTGTTTCCCAAATGCACGTTTGACCGCTCTCAGTTCACCATGCACAACCGGGCTGCCATGATGCATAATGCACAAATGCTCACAAAGTTCTTCAACATGTTCCATCCGGTGGCTTGAAAACACAATGGTCGCGCCCTGATCCCGCAGTTCTGCGACCGCTGTTTTTAACGTTTCCACATTGACCGGGTCAAGGCCGCTGAAGGGCTCATCTAAAATCAGCAGCTTCGGCTTATGTAGAACAGCAGCGATAAACTGGATCTTCTGCTGGTTTCCTTTTGACAGTTCTTCCACCCGTTTATCCAAATATTCTTCGACATGAAAACGGCCAAGCCAGTATTTTAGTTCTTTCACCGCATCCTGCTTGCCCATCCCGCGCAGCCGTGCAAGATAAACAAGCTGGTCTTTTACTTTTAATTTTGGATACAGCCCGCGTTCTTCCGGCAGATACCCGATTTCTGGGCTCAATGTGTAATCCATTTTGCGCCCGTTCCAGGTGATGTTTCCTTCATTCGGTTTTAATAAACCAAGGATCATCCGGAAAGTCGTCGTTTTTCCTGCTCCGTTTGCCCCTAAGAAACCGAACAGCTCCTTTTCCGGGATCATTAACGACAAATCGTTTACCGCTGTAAACGCTCCAAATTTTTTCGTCACATGTTCCAGTATCAAGGACATGATTCCCCCTCCTCTGTTCGTACTTACGCAAACCAGTTTGATATTATCTGAAATTATTTCCGGTGTCAACAGGATTTTTTACAAAGTTCCTACAAAAAGTGCCGGCCACTCCCCCAATTGATATCGAATCCATTCGAAAAATCGGAGAAGCAGCCAGCACTCAGCTAAATTTTGTTTTATAATTTACCTGTTTCATATGCCTGTTTTCCGAGCAAAATCGCCCCTGTAATGCCGGCGTCGTTGCTAAGGCCCGGGGACGTAATATATTCGGACAGCGGTTCAGGCAGCTTGATATAACCGTTGATCAGCTCGGTCAGTTTTTTGTGTATCAGCGGGAACAATTGCTGTTGGTGCATCACGCCGCCGCCCATGATGATTTTTTTCGGCGACACAATTAGAATGTATTGCATGAGCGCCTGTGCCAGATAATCTGCCTCCATTTCCCAGACTTCCGGACGGTCCGAGAGTTCTTTTCCTTTCTGCCCCCACCGCGCTTCGATTGCCGGCCCGGCTGCGAGTCCTTCGAGGCAGTCATGATGGAAAGGGCATGCCCCTTCAAAATGATCATCCGGGTGGCGGCGCAAAAGAATATGCCCCATTTCCGGGTGCGACCATCCTTCAAGGAGATTGCCTTTTACAACGGCTCCAGCTCCGATACCGGTACCGACCGTGATGTACAGGCAGCTGTCTAGCCCTTTGGCCGCGCCAAGCACCGACTCCCCGAGCGCCGCCCCGTTCACATCTGTCGTAAAACCGGCCGGAACGCCCAATGCTTTCTCTATCGTTTGCTTAATGGGATAATTTTGCCAGGCCGTTTTCGGTGTTGTTGTAATGTATCCATATGTATCACTTTCCGGATTGACGTCAATCGGCCCAAATGAGGCAATGCCGATTGCTTTTGTCTCGAACTGTGAAAAAAACGCGATTACATCTTTCACCGTTTCTTCCGGATCGCGCGTCGGGAACTCAACCCTTTCCTGAATTTTCCCTGTTTCATCTCCCGTTGCACAAACAAATTTTGTACCGCCTGCTTCCACTCCGCCAAAAAGCATGGTGATTCCCCCTCAATAAAATTGGTTTGAATGGCCTCTCCGTTCATAATGGAGAGGTAAATATCTCTCATTCTAGTATACCGTTTTCTTCAATTGAGTTAAGTGTTTATATATCGGAACCCGCATAAAATGTGACAAATTTGTTTCTCATTTTTTTCTCATTTTTTCTTCATGACTTTTTAGTGTAAGAGGGTTATATTTTAGGTGTAGCAAGGAAAAAGCAACAAACCCTTAAGTTTCTAGATACCCCCCTTAATGTCTAGAAAAAACTCCCCTTACCAACCGGCATTGTGCCGGTTTTTTTTTCGCATTAAAGCCGGCGCAATCTTGATGCCCCGGCCCGTAAGTCTGCTTTACATCTCCTCATCGTCCTCTTCATCCCAGTCGTCTTCCAAATTTTCATCGTCCAGGTCCCAATCTTCCCAGTCCCCTGTTGTGTCCAGTTTGAACAAATCTAACAGGCGCTTGAACATTTGTGGCGTCTCCCTTCTTTTTCCTTATAGGATTTACAGGTTAAAACCAATTTATACGGTATAAGAAAAAGGCCGGGCGAAAAAATATACATAGAAGCAAACCCGGGGGTGGACGATTTGGAAACCTGGTTTTATCTCCATGTGATGAACACGTTATACTTTGTATTTTTTATGTTTGCTGTGCCGCCCGCCATCGCAGCCCTGATTTGCCGGCCCGAAATCAAAAAATATTTGGAAAAGAGGAAAGAAGGCAAGCCATGAAAAACGATGATAAAAGAATTTCTGAAGGGTTAAACGGATGGTTTGAAATGATGAATGCAAAAGGAGATAAAGGAGAAATCGCGCAGATCGTGGAAAAATACAAGGCGCGGGCTGCAGACAGCAACGATGCTGCCGATCAAGACAAGAAGTAGAGTTTCAACAAAAATCGACAATTCTCATCAAAAACTTATTTTTCTTTCATGATCTTTTAGGAAAAAACCCGTACTATTATACCTGTAGCAAGGACAAGTTACAAAACCCTATACCAACTAGACAACCCCCCCTTTTTGTTGTCTAGCAATACCCCCTTAAAAACCGGCTTTTGCCGGTTTTTTTATTTTTTGCTACTTTGTTGCCGGCTCATTATCAAGCGAATGGATGACCTTGTCTTAGTGTCAGTTATATAAAATGAAACGAAGGGTGTGAGGATCATGAAAACGGTGGTGAAGTTTTGCCTGACGCTCGTATTGGCTTATTTTATCAACCAACTGATATCCCGGATATTTGCCTACTATCTCCCAGAAGAAGGCGCTGGCGCGATCTTTGTCCCGATTCTGATCTTTTCATTCGATCTGTTAGCCGGATATGTCATTACATGCTATATTTTTAAGATTGCTGCAAAAAAATAGTCCGGGGCACCGTTATTCGGCATCCCGGACAAGGACATAGCGATCTTCAATCGTTTTCGGCGATACCAGATTGCCGGTGCCGAGCATAATGCTTTCGTTTTGGACTGCGACCACCATGGCAAGTGTTTCATGCTGCTTTTCTTTATATACTTGTCCGATTTTGATTTCCATGGAGCCCCACCTCTATTACAAGTGCGTACGGCGTTTTTTCTGTTCTTGTATCACTTTATTCCGCTCGCCGCCGTCTGAAAGTTCTTCGTATTGAAATTCTGTCTCATCGCTTTGTGCTGCAAGCAAATCAGCGGACGCCTGATGGTTGTTTGGTGCCGCTTGTTCATTCCATTTCACACGGATCGCCTCCTTTCTTTTAATATGCGTCCGCTTCCGAAAAAAATGCGCGCCGGATTGCCGTTTCCATTTTTTGTGGAAAACAGCGTCCCTGGCTTTTTGGAGGATTCTCCTCAGCATGCGGCCGGGTATTACATATTCCTGCAGCTAAATAGGGCTTGCTGAACGAATTAGAATTTGGCATTTTATGGATTTGACAGACCAAGTGGACGCACAACTCCTGTATTGTCCCCGCAGCCATGCCTAACGTCGCTGTAGCAAGGGGGGGTGATAAATGAGTCCCCCAAAAATTGGATGTGGGGGTTAAAAGATGGATTTTTGAAGTTTTTAAAAACGGCTCAAAAAGATTTTATCTTATTGAGGGTGGAATACCAGAAAATGATGGACGATACCCGTTAGAAAAAGTGACATTGAAAAAATAACTGATGTGTCCCCTAAATAAACCGAATTGACAGCAAGATATTTCCTCTAATCAGGTTGCTTTTTATTTTGGCGGAATGGGGATGCGGACTCTCTTTATCTCACCCTGAGCAAGGCGTTAAAAAGAGTCTTTATGTTTAAAGGCGTTAAAAAACAATCGTGAAATAAAAGCTGCTGCAACCAAAAAGCAGAGGAATGATTATAACGTAATCGGTCAATCTCACCTTATAAAAATGGTCATGATTTAGAAGGATTTAATGACGAGGAGCAAGAAGTATTATTTAAACGTAATACAGCTTATAAAATCTTATCCAGTCAATTTATGAATGGTAGAGTTATATTCGAATTGGAGGAAATCCTATGGATAAAAATAATAAACCATATTCCGACCGTCGTTGGACGGATCCAATTGGAATAACAGAAGATGGGGAAATCAGCGCTATTTCCATAGGAACCAAACATTATGCATCAGAAGAAGAAAGACAAAGAGATATCGAAGAAGGTAAGAAGATTCGAAAAGAATTTTTGAAAATGCTAAAAGAACGCCATAAAAACAATAAATAGAATTTGTCGTTGGAATATTATGATCCATTCCATGGATTCCAACGACATATTAAAAACCAAAATTACTTTTAAAGAATATATATCTTTGAAGGATAGAATGATGCTGCCCAATCGGTAGAGATTTGAAAGGAATTAATGATCAGGAGGCCGAAGTATTTTTTAAGAGGTAGTCAATTTAAAATCTTAAATCAAAAGTTTCAATCCGGTAAAATTTTGTTTGAGTTGGAGGAAATGTAAATGAGCAGCAAAAAACTATTTTCTGACAAACGATGGACAGAACCACCAGGAATGACATCCGATGGTAAATTCACTGCTATTGTAAGCGGAACTAAGCATTATGTTTCTGAAGAAGAACGATAGAAAGATATTGAAACGACAAGACTTATACGCAAAATGTTGAAAAAGAGAATGAAGGAAAACAATAAAAATTTTTAAGTAGGGCTTACTGAATAAGCAAAATTCCTAGATTTGGCAAGGATGCAGACAGGTTCGGCAAAAAATTAATGAGAATTTTTCTTCATATAAAATGAGCTTCGTTTTTCCCACCCGAATGGATATCGCATTCAAATTTAGGATCGCCCCCACGTCTTCATTTTTCCAAATTTATCCATGATGTAACCAGCTCTCTTCATCAAAGACGCTTGCTTTATCTATTTCAGGCGTTGCCGGATTCTGGATGTTTTTCGTATGGGCTGGTAAACTGAATTTACAGGCAGCGGGTTGTGTAAATTTTTTCCGGGACGGCGGGGCATCCCCATCTTGAGAAGGAGGTTTTCATCGTATGGAAATTGAAAGAGGCACGATTAAAGATATCCCGTTTGAAAGCAGGGAGCTCGGGGAAACGCTCAATCTCTGGGTATACTTGCCGGCGCGTTTTTCCCCGCTTTATCAATATGCCGTATGCATATGCCAGGACGGAAAAGACTTCTTCCAGCTCGGCCGGATTGCACGTGCCGCGGATGAACTGCTTGCAAAAGGCGAAATTGAAGACTTGATTATTGTCGGGATCCCTTATGCGGATATCCCAGACAGGCGCCGGAAATACCATCCTGACGGCGAGCAACATGCCGCTTATATCCGGTTCTTGGCGCATGAACTTGCCCCTTTCCTTGACCGTGAGTTTCCGACTGCACAAATGGCATCGGGCCGGGCGCTGGCAGGAGACTCACTGGCGGCAACCGTCTCGCTCATGGCGGCATTCAAGTACCCCCATACATTTGGAAAAGCCGCATTAATGTCGCCGCTCGTGAATGAAAAAGTGATGGAAGCTGCTAAACAATGTACGGATCCAAAGCTGATGGACATTTACCATATTGCCGGAAAAGAGGAGACGGAAGTAAAAACGACCGACGGCAAGATCCAGAATTTTATCACGCCGAACCGAACCCTGCATCAAATCCTGGAAGAAAAAGGGGTCCCCGGATTTTATGACGAATTTGACGGCGTCCACTCCTGGAAGTACTGGCAAAAAGATTTGCCGCGTGCACTCAGGTACCTGTTTAAAAAAGATTAATTTTCGGCCATTTTTCTGATAAAATTGTATCATAACGGCTTAATATCCAGAAAAAGGAGGCATTTTATGAAGTATGCGCTTGTTGTCTTTCCGTCAAAAAAACTGCAGGACCTTGCCAACTCCTACCGGAAACGTTACGACCCGAAGTACGCGCTGATCCCGCCGCATATTACGCTCAAAGCGGCGTTTGAGGCATCCGAAGAAGAGGCGGAAGTTTTTCGCGGGCAACTGAAAGAAATTGCCAAAAAATACAACCCATTTTTGCTGAAAGTGACAAAAGTGAAATCTTTTGAACCCGTCAGCAATACAATTTATTTTAAAGTTGAACCGACGCCGGAATTGGAAGGGCTTTTCGCAGATTTCAGAGACCGTCTGCCGGGCGGGCCGCCTCCGTACCCGTTTGTGCCGCATATTACCATCGGGCAGGAGTTGTCTAAAGAAGAACATGCCGATGTGTTCCGCCAGCTGGAAATGGTTGGCATTGACCACGAAGAAAAGGCAAACCGGTTCCATCTTTTATATCAGCTTGAAAACGGGATATGGACTGTTTATGAGACCTATCATCTCGGAAAGGACTAACAAATGTGGACGTATTAACTGTAAAAAATGAAGAACAACTGGAGACGGCTTTTCAAATCCGGAAAAAAGTATTTGTAGAAGAGCAGCACGTCCCGGTTGAAGAAGAAATTGACGCATTGGAACAGGACTGCACGCATTTTCTGCTGTACGATGATGAAGGGAGACCCGCAGGCGCCGGGCGTTTTCGGATGGTGGACGGGTACGGGAAAGTGGAACGCATCTGCATCCTTCCGTCCGTGCGCGGCAAAGGGGCCGGCCGGGAACTGATGCTGGCAATTGAACATTATGCCGCAGAACAAGGCGTGCAAAAATGCAAATTAAACGCACAGGCACACGCGATTCCTTTTTACGAAAAACTCGGATACCGTGTTGTTTCCGGTGAATTTCTCGATGCCGGCATTCCGCATAAAACAATGGAGAAACCGATCAAATAACATCCGGAACCCCGGGCTGGAGAAAAAGCCCCAAATCCGTGAAAAATCGGCGAGAAGTTGTGTCTCGCCGATTTTTTCAATATTTAGGTGATATAAACCAATTTGCATGATGATGCAATTTTTCAGCAGGCAACCAAGCGGCAATATTTTGTTTATTTTATAATCGCTTTTTCAATCTTGCTGCTTTTCCGGTGTAAAAATTCGCACTCCAGCGGGAAAAGATTCAAACCGAAAGATCAATATATTGCCCCAGGCCGGTGATGTTTGCGATAATCCGGCTTTTTGCCGGTTGTTCATTTGCTTTAAAATGGTATTCTGTTCCACCCGTGACGCCGTTTTGCCGCTTAACAGGATAAGCCCTCGAAACGGCATCTGCTTTTTCCACTTCAAGCTGGCGTAAGGACATTCCGTCATAAAGCCGGTACTGGCTTGCCTGATAGTCTGGAATTGGAGCGATCAAACTCATGGCAGTCACCCCTTTAAATGATTTCTATATTCTTTTCCCTCTCTTCTTTCATTTTAAACAGAAAAATGCGGACTTGCATCTGATTTGCAAGCCCGCTTTGGTTACTTTCCGTTGTTCATCATTTTGTTGATCGTGTTAAAATCGAGCTTTTTTCCATCTTTGACAATTGATTCAACAATTTTATCTTCCAGCTCTTTCGGTACCCGTTTGTTTGCAATTTGCGAGACGCGCTGGATGATGCCACGGACGGTATTTTCATCTTTAAAATTCGCGTTCTGCAGGGAATTTGCAAGCTGGAAAATGTCATTCATATTAACGCCTGTCTTCTTTTCGATATTCTTGAAAAACTGATGATCCACCTTCGTCGCTCCTCTCTTCAAGCTGTTTTATCGTATGAAAAAAGAAGCCGGATTGACAGTACAAAAGTGGATTTTCAATTGAAAACGTGTTAGCCGGAATTTTTCATTGCAAAAAAGTGCATTTTCCCGGTGCACAAGCTTGATTTACAGCCAGTGCTTTGATGAAGGACAGTTTGATGTTTCATGGCACTTGTTTTGTCTTTCATCAACCTGGTGAAGGACAGTTTGGCGTTTTTCGGCCTGGGTTTTGTCCTTCATTACCCTGATGAAGGACATTTCTGCATTTCCCGACCTGAGTTTTGTCCTTCATCACCTCGATGAAGGACATTTCGGCGTTATCCGCCCGGTGTTTTGTCTTTCATCACCTCGATGAAAGACAATTTGACTTTGCCAGGCCAGTGTTTTGTCCTTCATCACCTCGATGAAGGACAATTGGGCTTTGCCAGACCTGGGTTTTGTCTTTCATCACCTCGATGAAGGACAATTTGGTATTTTTCAGCCGGTGTTTTGTCCTTCATCATCTCGATGAAGGACATTTCGGCTTTGCCAGGCCTGGGGTTTGTCTTTCATTGAAGTTGCCAAAAGGAAAAACAAGCTGCATCTGGATCCGAAATGTCCTTTTGAAGCCGTCAAAAGGACAAAACACGATGTATCCGGGCCCGAAATGTCCTTTTGTAACCGTCAAAAGGACAAAACACGCTGCATCCGGGCCCGAAATGTCTTTTTGAAGCCGTCAAAAGGACAAAACACGATGTATCCGGGCCCGAAATGTCCTTTTGTAACCGTCAAAAGGACAAAACACGCTGTTTCCGGGTCCGAAATGTCTTTTTGAACCTGCCAAAAGGACAAAACACGTTTCATCCGAGCTCGAAATGTCTTTTTGAAGCCGTCAAAAGGACAAAACACGTTACGTCTGGATCCGAAATGTCCTTTTGAAGCCGTCAAAAGGACAAAACACGCTGCTTCCGGGTCCAAAATGTCTTTTTGAACCTGCCAAAAGGACAAAACACGTTACGTCTGGATCCGAAATGTCCCTTTGAACCTGCCAAAAGGACAAAAAAAGGATCGCGTTTGGGCCCAAATATCCTTTTGAACCTGTCAAAAGGACAAAAGGAGTCGCGACTGGATCAAAATGTCTTTTTGAAGTTGCCACACGGACAAAACAAAACATTACTCCGATGAAGGACAATTTGACGGTTCACTTTTGTCTATCCTGAAAAATATGCGCCAGCTGATTTTCATTCTACTGTTGGTGCGCGTTCACTGCAGCATGGGCGTCTAATTGGATCTTCCAATTAGACAAAACACGCTCGGGTTCCGGGGCTTTTGTCCAATTAGACGCTCTAATTGGACAAAGCTTACGGCGGCTCGGTCATCGTCCCTATAAAGCAGTTCACCGCTTCCTGGCCCAATGTTTGTCTTTCAATGCCCGTTTCCCTCCAAAAATTCCCTGATAGAAGCAGGGGTACGAGCGTTTTCTCTCCCGCTATAAAAAAAGGCGGGGAATCCTCCCCGCAACTTGTCAGCAGAAGCTTGCACCGACAATAATTAACAGAATGAACAAAACAACGATCAATACAAATGTGCTGCCGTAGCCGTAACCACCGCCGTAACCGCCATAGCCGCAGCCGCCGCCATAACCGTATCCAAACATGTTTTTCACCTCACTTCTTGTATTACACTATACAATATGTAAGGTGCAGGCATTCGGTATAGGCGTGTGTCAGGGACGGCATCATTATCCTCTTGGCTTAAAGAGGAGCGAGCCGATAAATCCGAAAATAATCGCAGCCGAAATGCCGGAAGATGTGACTTCAAACATGCCGGTCAATACCCCGACAATGCCATGCCTTTGCACTTCCTGCATGGCGCCAGTTGCAAGCGAATTGCCAAAACTTGTAATTGGAATGGTCGCCCCGGCACCGGCAAAATTTACAAGCGGTTCATAAAGGCCGAGGCCCGATAAAATCGCGCCGGCCGTAACGAGGACACTCATCGTATGCCCCGGCGATAATTTTGCGACATCAAACAGCAACTGGCCAATTACACAAATCAGCCCGCCAATCACAAAGGCCCAGAAAAACATTGCAAGCATTACGCATCCTTCCTTTCTTACAAATACTCGATCGCTCAGGCTCACACAATCCATGCTGCAACCTAAGCGAATACTCGATCGCGCACCTCAAATTATCCGTATCCGTGCCGCAACCTAAGCAAATACTCGATCGCTCAGGCTCAATCCGTGCTGCAACCCAACCATATGACCCTTTCTTCAAATATTTGATGGCATAGCCTCAAACAACTCGTGCCGCAACGCAACCCAGGCAATACCCTTTCTTACAAATATTCGATGGCGCAGGCGTGCGCGATGCACGGAATGGTTTCGCCCTGCTGATAAGACAAAGGCGACAATAGTGCGCCGGTTGCGACGAGCAAGATTTTTTGGTAACGGCCTTTTTTCATTTCGTTTAGCAAATGGCCGTACAAGACAATCGCTGAACATCCGGCCCCGCTTGCCCCGGCCTGCACGGGCTGGGACTTGTCATATACCATCAGGCCGCAATCCTGGAACTGTTCGCTGCGAATGTCAAGATTCCTCTGTTTGAAAAGATCGAGCGCGATGGAACGGCCAATTTTCGCCAAATCGCCGGTCACAATCAAATCATAGTAAGATGGATCACGGCCGGTTTCCCGGAGATGCTGTTCAATCGTATCGACCGCAGCCGGCGCCATTGCACCACCCATATTAAACGGATCGGAAATGCCAAGGTCCAGTACTTTTCCGATCGTGGCCGACGTAATCCGCGGCGCCGGCCCGTTTTCTTCCGTACCGACCACCGCGAATCCCGCTCCCGTCACTGTCCATTGTGCGGTCGGCGGTTTCTGCCCGCCGTATTCGGTCGGATAACGGAATTGCTTCTCTGTTGTTGCATTGTGGCTCGAAGCCCCGGCCAGCACTTTCTCCGCCCCACCGTGATTAACGATGAAAGCGGCAAGCGCCAGGCTTTCCATCGAAGTGGCACAGGCGCTAAAAAGGCCCAGGTAAGGAATCGCATTTGTCCTTGCCGCAAAACTTGTCGGCGTGATTTGGTTAATCAAATCACCAGCGAGAAAAAACTGAATATCGGTTTCCTTAAGGTTTCGCTTTTTCAGGGCAATGCCAACTGCTTCCTCGATCAGTTTGCGCTGGGCTTTTTCATACGAATCCTCGCCGATCCACAAATCTTCAAAAAACCGGTCGAAATCGTCTGCCATCTGCCCCTTTTTCTCAAACGGGCCCCCGACAACACCGGTTGAAAGAATGGCCGGGCGGTTCGTGAAAGTCCATGTTTGCGATTTTGCGGGCATTACGATCCCCCCCCACATCATGATGACGGTCCGGATCAGGACGACAACAAACGCGGAAAACACACCAAATACAATGACGGTGCCGGCAAGTTTAAAAATATTTCCGCCGACGCCGAGCACATAGCCTTCCGTCCGATGTTCAATCGCAGCGGATACAACGGAGTTCCCGAAGCCCGTTACCGGCACCGCGCTCCCTGCACCGGCGTACTGCCCGATATGGTCATAAATGCCAAAGCCGGTCAACAGCATGGATAAAAACACCATTGTCGCGGTTGTCGGGTTGCCGGCCGTTTTTTCGGTGAAATTAAACATGTATATATAGAAGTAAGTAAGGGCCTGACCAGCCAGACAAAAACAGCCGCCTACCCAAAATGCACGGATGCAGTTTTTCAATACCGGCCTTTTCAGCTCATGCTTTTTTTCGAACTGATCATACGCTTTTTGTTCGGGTGTTTTGTTTTGATTTTTGTTTGCCATTATCTCAGCCCTTTTCCTATGTTAATTCCTGTTTCAGCTTGATGATGTCTTTGAAACGTTTTTTTGCCTTGCCGGCTGAAATTTTGTGCTCGTCCATATCTTCCTTGAGGCGGACGGTTTCCAGGAAAATTTTATAGTCGCTGGAAGTAATAAATTTGCGTCCGGGGTAGCGTTTCTTTAAAAAGGCGTTGAGCTGTTTTTCGATTTTCTTCATTTTAAAACGGTGCAGATGCCTGACTTTGTAGGCAACCAATGTTTCTTTTGGCCCTTCAATGATGGCCACATCGTAAATGCTGTCAAAGCCAAGGACATCTTTTTTCAATTGTCCTGGAACGGCCTTATTCCCGGTGTTCGTGAGTCTCACCGGCGACGGTTGTGTTTTTTTCACAAGGGCCATTTTGCTGTCCTTGTGTTCCGGCCCGTTAAAACCGCAGCCGGTGAGCAAACATACTGAAGCTAAAACATACATGATTTTTTTCATACTCATCCCTCTGCGCTTTCAACTTTTACCTCTCTATTTTTCGCGCAAGCGCAGATTTTATAATTAGAAATTCTTGCCGCATCCTGGAAAAAAGGGAAAACAAAAGCGGAAGTGCAATCCTGCCTTCCGCTTTTGTTTTATCGCGTTTTTTTGCCGCCGCAGCCGCATCCGCCTTTTTTGACTTTTTTCTGATTGTTTGTATACGCCGGGACGGATGAAGGGGTGACCGGAATTTTGATGCGTGGTTTGCCCATAATCTTACCATCCTTTCCTCAGGATTCGCGCTTCCTTTTTTATCGTATGCAGCATTTTCACGGTTGTTCACTTCATTCGTCCATGATCCGCAAAAGAACGGTTTCGAGGATACTCGCCAGGCCGGCAATTGCAAGGATCATGACAATAGGCGACCCGATTTGCGGAAAAAGCATCCAACTCCCGTACAGGATGGCCGCGGACCAGACACCGGTGCACCAGTGGCAACTTAATAATTCGCCAATCCACTTTCTGATCCCTGTTCCTTTGATTTCAATATATTCCTCGATTGTTCCATCAGGCGCCATTTCGGTTATTTCTTTATGAAAAGGTTTTCGTAAAAAGGCCGTAATTTTATCATAAACCAACAAGCGCGTCAGTCTGAAACTGGCCAGTGCAAGCAGAACGAAATCAAGCCAATAGGAAACCATTTCCTGCCTCCTTCCCCGGGTACAAAATTCCCTATGCAAGTTGTTTGCCTATTTTTGCAAAAACGCGGGGACATTCGTAACAAAAAAAGCACCGAGACAATATTCTATAGTGTACTGAAACTAAACCATTGAAGGAGTTGAAAAATGAATGAGCAGTAAATCCCATGAATATTCCCGTACTTGCGTTTGTGATGTCGTACATTTCATCAACGATTTGCAGGATGCTGCGGTAGAAGACAGCAGCTGCCCGACCAACTGCTTGAATCCCGTGCTCGGTGCCAACAGGGAAAAACATTCACATGTCAACACACGTCCATTCATTCTATATACAAAAGACGGTTGTGCTTTTGAACCATTTTACAAAAATCACCACTTTGACAGCTGCGACGACTTCTGCGAAAAATCGAAATTTTTAAGAGTCGAAAATGTGGAAGGGTGCTGTGCTGTTGTACGGGTTTTAAAATGCGTCTGCGAACATCATGACGGCCATTCTAGGGTCCACTTCGAAGCAACCGATACATGCATCACGCTTGATTTAACCGATTTCATTGCCATTCAATGCCTCGAAGACACTTTTGTCAATTTGTAATGTATGAAAGTCGATAAGTTGCCGCTTATCGACTTTTTTTCCGTGGCTTTACTGAACCAGTAATTTAATGTCCGTGATCTCGTCCAGATTGATCCAGGCCGTCTCCATTGAGGAAAAAGGCATGACTGACAATTGGTCTTCCATCCGTTCAAGGATCACGGCACGATAGGCGATGCTGTTCGTTTGAATCATGACGGGGATTTCCGGTAGAAAACCTGGCTTATGAATTAAATAGTCAATTTTTTCATGGACTGTCATTTCTTTGAACCGTTTTCTCGATGGTGGTTGGACGGTTTCTTGTTCCGGCCAGGTGTCGGCTTTGTCAGCGCCGTCCGTTTCCAAATCCGTCTCCGCTTCCACCGCTCCGGCGGGTTCCGCAGTATTTTCCGCCTGTTGCTGTTCCGCGGCATTCTCCGCTCCCTCGTGTTCCAAATGAGCTGCCGTTGTTGCCATGGCCGGAACGTTTACGGCTCCCCCGCGTTCTGCAGCTTCTTCTGTTTTTTCCTGTTCTACCGCTTTATTCGGTTTGGGCTGTTCCGGTTCTGTTTTTTTCTCGCGTGCGGCTGCATTGTTTTTTTCTTCGGCATGCCCTGTATCGCCGCTGGCAGGCATTGGTTCCGCGATCGTTCCATGGCCGGCATGTTCAGTTTTTTCGCTCACCACATTTCTGTACACTTTCTGCATCTTGATCGCGAGCGGAACATTTTTCGGCTGGATAATATAAAGAAGCGGTTTTTGGCTGCTGTACTGGCTCTCCTCCATGTTTCCAAAATCCCTCCTCCTGATTTCTGGCTCGCTTTATACCTATGCACGAAAATAAGAAATGTGCCTAGAGCTTGAATCTCCCAATCATTTGCTATTTCTGCCTTATCGTATGTTTTGGGGACAAGGAACGGAACCGCGGTTTCCACAGCATATTGGCACAAATGGATAAAGCAGGGAAAAATGTGCTTTTATACGCTACCATCCGTCTATTCCAAAAATATGCGAATGAGTAGAATATAGTAACAAAACGAAGGGAGGCATTTAAATGTCTTATTACGACTCAAACGACAGCTGCTATGATGATCATCGCCACCACAAACGGCAAGACGAGGAAGAACGGGGGCTTCTGTCGGAATTCGATGTAGATCAATCGCCGTCCGTACCTGTATCCGTGACAGGCGTCTTTAACATGGCAAACGCTATTGCTGAAGTAGATGTAAAAGTGGATGATTATGATGACCGTGTTTCATTGCTCGCAACTGTCGAATGGTCGCCAGCAGACCTGCCACTCGGTGTAACACTTGCAGCCTTAATTGGGGCAATTACAGGAGCAGGACCAGGGATCGTCATTCCGTTAACCATTCCGGCAGTCTTCCGAATCTGGAGAAGAAATTCTTCCGGTACGACACTCATTTCCCAAAAACGGGATGAAAGCGGAATTTCCGGCATTGGCATTCTTACAGCCGGCGGACTCGTTACAGTGCTCTTTGAAAACGTGACAACGACGGTTCACGCCGTAGATACCGATCCGTCCAAAGGGAAAAACGAATACTTCTTAACCATTGAACTCGGTAATTTCGCTCCAGATACAACGATTCCGGGGGTTGCACCTACCCTGCTTGGAACCATTACACTGACGCCTCAAAATGTTGTCAGCTACACATTCTCTGCTGCAGAAATTGAAGATAACGACCATTATCATTATGACAACAAAAAAGGCCATAAAAAAAATTACAGAGACTGATGCCATGCCAAAAAAGCCAGGAAGGTTTCACTTCCTGGCTTTTTTCATTTGCGCTTTTGGACAAGCCGTTGCATTTTATGATAGCCGGCATTCGGAAGGACCAGTTTTCGAACCGTCCGGAATTGTCCGGTTAGCCCATAATATGATAGCCGGCATCCACATGAATGTTTTCGCCTGTAACAGCGCGCGACAGGTCACTAAAAAGAAACAACGCGGTATCGCCGACTTCGCGTGTATCCACACCACGGTGAAGCGGCGCCCTTTCTTCCATCACTTTCAAAATGCTGTTGAAGTCGCTGACACCTTTTGCCGACAAGGTGCGAATCGGGCCGGCCGAGATCGAGTTGACGCGGATATTGAGCTTTCCTAGGTCATAGGCCAAATAGCGGACGCTTGCATCGAGGGAAGCTTTCGCAACGCCCATTACATTGTAATTTTCCATGACGCGTTCGCCGCCGAGGTAGGTCAGGGTAACAATGCTGCCCCCGTTAGGCATGAGTTCCAGCTCTTTCACCGCTTTGGCAACGGCCGATAGCGAATAGGAACTGATATTATGGGCCAGTAAAAACCCTTCACGCGTCACGTTTGTGTAGTCGCCTTTTAATTCTTCTCTGCGGGCAAACGCAACACAGTGGGCAATACCGTCGATCGTGCCAGCTTCCTTTTTGATCGTTTGAAAGCATGACTGAATCTGCTCGTCGCTTTCCACGTCGCATTGAAGGATCAGATAGTCCTTTCGATTCAGCGTTTCAGCAAGTTCGTGGATGCTTTTTTCATTCCGGTCGAGCGCATAGGTAAAAATAATCCTTGCGCCTGCTGCATCAAGCGATTGGGCAATTCCCCAGGCAATACTGCGCTTATTTGCAACACCCATCACAACAAATGTTTTATTTTCCAAAGATAACTGCATCGTGTTAACTCCTTTATTTACAATTTATATACGATTTTTAGTACCTGATACCAATTCTACATGAACTTTCCGGGTTTGAAAAGCACCTGTGTTTTATTTGTTGCAGGATAATCGTACCGGGACCCCGGGGAATACCAACCTTTTTTCAACTACCCGGCATTTGTTTAGGCGCGCCGGACAACATAAAATAGAGTTGGAAGGAGCGAGTTCAATGAAAATCGATATCATTGGGGATATACATGGCTGCATGGCGGAATTCAGGAAGCTTACGGAAAAACTGGGGTATCAATGGGAAAACGGTATGCCCGTTCATCCAGGTGGCCGGCTGCTTGGTTTTGTCGGTGATCTGACAGACCGCGGGCCGGCATCTTTGGAAGTGGCCGATACTGTCTATCGATTGTGGAAAAAGAAGCTTGGCCTGTATGTCCCCGGAAACCACTGCAACAAGCTGTACCGATATTTTTTAGGGAGAAATGTCCAGCAGAAGCACGGCCTTGAAACAACGGTGGCGGAACTGGAGGCGCTCCCCGTAAAAGAACGGGAACGGCACAGCAAACAATTTATGGAACTGTATGAGAAATCCCCGCTTTATCTTGTTCTAGACGGCGGCAAGCTAGTCATCGCCCATGCCGGCATCCGGCGCAAAGATATTGGGAAGATGAATAAATCGGTGCAGACTTTTATCCTTTACGGTGATATTAACGGGGAAACCAATCCGGACGGGACACCGGTGCGCCGCGACTGGGCGAAAAATGATGAGGGGGAAGGCTGGATTGTATACGGGCATACGCCGGTGAAAGAACCGCGATTGATCGGCCACACGGTCAATATTGATACCGGCTGCGTATTCGGCGGCAAACTGACAGCACTCCGGTATCCGGAAATTGAAACCGTCTCCGTCCCCTCTTCAATGCCATATGTGGAAGAAAAGTTCAGGACGTTCGCCTGAATTGAGAAGCATTTGGCATCCCTTCCCAGAGAAAAAAATCCATAGAAGTATGTTTTAACTTGTCTACTTCATGGAATGAGTTCTATAACAATCTTTCTAAAGAACAATTATAACAGACTCAAGACACCATGAATTATATTAGGGCTTGCTGAACGGATCCGACGCTGAGTTTGTGCCCAATTTGTCTGCAACCTCAAAAATATAGAAGAAACCTTTTGATCTTCTCCATACGTTGAATCGGCTTTCGAGGGCAATCATTTCCTTGGATTTGTTGTAAAACTCTTGCATTAAAATGGTTGTTAAAGCTGTCAGTAGCCTTGCCAAATCCAGAAATTTTACTGATTCAGTAAGCCCTATATTAGAACATGTTATGATAAAAAATAAATCGAGAGAATATACAATTAACCAGAAAGAACTTGAAAGCCCTTCTTTTAATGAAGAAAAGAAAGTTATTAAAAATTTTGTAGATTTTATCAACGAATCATAAGGTGTTCAATTAAAGGAAAACGCTTTCACAAGGTGTTTACAAGATGCGCTTAACATCAGCAAATCAATGGCACAGGAAGTTGCGCGAGAAGTCGAAAAGGGGGAATTGGCTTGCTGCTGGAAAGCTTGTTGCCACCGGTTTATTTGTTAACCCAGTATCCGCATAGGTGGTGCCGAACCAGTCAGCTAAAAGGAGAATAAACAATCGTGACATTAAATAATTTACTTTTTCTAACTCAACTACTTACCCTAGTATATGCGGCAGGCTATTCTCGACATTTAAAAAGAACTAAAAGAGAAAGGAAACTTTCTCTTTTAGAGGCTTTTTTATATTATTCTTCTTTAATCATTATTCCTTTATCGGCATTTATTTTTCTATATACAAATTGGAGTAGTTAAAAAAGTAGAAAAACTAAGCTTTAATAAAATCATTTTGACGTTCCCCGTTCCACATGGCAATAATGGAATAACCATCTTCATGTTTTTTTAGAGCGTTGAGCTTTTTCAGGACATCCTGTAGCAATCATAAAGTCCCGGGGAGAAAAGAACATGCAACAGCAAAATTAAGGATAAACGCCCATGCCGTAAACTAAACGCTGGCATCAGAAGCAGGGAAATCCGAATCAACATCAAAGAAGATCCAAAAAGGGCGGTTTAGAAAGGAAATGCATTTCTTTCCCTGAAACCGGGTGCTGAAATGAAAGCTCACTGCAATGGAGCGCCTGCCGGGTGAAGCGGCTCGTGTTGCCACCGTACAGGCTGTCGCCGAGAAGCGGGTGGCCGATATAGGAAAGATGGACACGGATCTGGTGCGTCCTGCCGGTGTCAAGCCGGAGACGCACATGTGCATATGCCGGAAATTGCCGGACCACTTCATAATGGGTGCGCGCAAACTGGCCATCGTCCCGGACTTCGCGTTCTATAATGCTCGTCTCTTTTCTCCCGATCGGGGCTTCAATTGTGCCGCTTTTTTCAGTAAAAGCCCCTTCCGCGAGCGCTTCGTACGTCCGGCAAATTACATGCTTTTGCTGCATCAGGCTGCATAAATGGTGGATATAACGATTTTTTGCGATCAGGACAAGCCCGGATGTGTTTCGGTCAAGCCGGGTCACAACATGGACCGCGGATTCTATCCCGTTTTTCCGGTAATGGCCGAGCACCGCATTGGCAAGGCTTGCGGACGGGTGCTCGCGGGAAGGGATTGTATTCATAAACGCCGGCTTATCGGCAACAAGCACGCTTTCATCTTCATAGACAAGGCCGAACGGAATGTTTTCGGGCGTAAGATTGGGGCTCGGGGTTTCTTTTGGAAAAACAATGGCGGCCGCATCGCCCGGCTGCAAGCGATAGCGAACCGTTACTTCGCGGCCGTTCACAAGGATCAGCCCGCCGCGGAATTTAATATCCGCAAGCGCCCGTTTCGAGATATGGCGCGTTTTTAAAAACTCTTTCAATTCCTGATGTGCCTCATCTTCTGTAATTGTCCACGATAATGTCAACATGTTTTCACCTAATCCGAAATAAAAGAATCATGCACCCTCTTCCAGAAAGGAAACGGCCTGAAGCGGGCAAACCGGATTTTTTCTTTTGCCACGCGGTACTGGATGGACCGGACTTCCTTATGGAGCAGTGTTAAATGATCAACGGTTACCAAAAAATCTTTTTGCCGGACCGGGCGCAATACACAAGTATGGTGCCCCGGCAAAATAAGCGGCGAGCCGATTGTCCGGAACACTTTATTGTTAATGGATGCCATCTCGGTGAGCTGGATCGACTGCAGGGAAGGGTGGACAATGGCCCCGCCGAGCGCCTTGTTATAAGCCGTACTGCCGCTTGGTGTGGCAAGGCATAATCCGTCACCGCGGAAACGCTCAAAATGCCGGCCATTGATCTCCACATCGATGACAAATGTGCCGTCCACGCATTTGACTGTTGACTCATTTAACGCAAGGTAACGCGTTTCGTGGCCGCCGTGCTCATACGCAATCATCACTTCAAGAAGCGGGTAGTCCACCGTCGTGTAAGTTTTATGGGCGATGGCATCGACCAGCTCCTCAATCTCATCCGGCACCCAGTCAGCATAAAAGCCGAGATGGCCGGTATGCACCCCGACAAAAGCCGTCCGGTCAAGCCGGGAACTGTAGCGGTGAAAAGCATACAGAAGCGTGCCGTCCCCGCCGACCGAGATCACGATATCCGGTTGTGCCTCGTCGTAAACAAGCCCGAAATCCTGCAAATAAGAACGCATTTTATGCATCCATATATTGGATTCCGTATCCCCTTTAGAAGTGATGGCAAATTTCAAGCTGCTTCTCCTCCCCTTCTTTTTTTGCCGCCGGTTTCATGGCTTTTTTCGTTCCGCGCGCTCTTTGTTTTTCGAAAAATACATTTGGGCTTCCTGAATTTCTTCACGGATCTCAGACATTTCTTCATCAAGGCGGAAAGCGGCTTCGGCAGCCCGCTTCAGCCGCAAATTAATTTCTTCGGGAAACCTGCCTTTATACTTATAGTTTAAAGAATGTTCAATCGTCGCCCAAAAATTCATCGCCAGCGTCCGGATCTGGATCTCCGCAAGAATTTTCTTTTCCCCGCGGATCGTTTGTACCGGATATTCAATAATGACATGATAAGACCGGTAGCCGCTCGGTTTTTTATTCGAAATATAGTCTTTTTCTTCAACAATCCGGAAATCGTTCCGGCGTCTGAGAAGCCCGACGACCAGTTTGATATCATCGACAAACTGGCACATCATCCTGAGCCCGGCGATATCTTGCATTTCCGCCTCCAGCCGGTCAAGCGGGATGCCTTTTATGTTCGCTTTTTCTATAATGCTTGCTACCGGCTTTACCCGCCCTGTCACAAACTCAATCGGGCAATGGGTATGCTCTTTTTCAAATTGGGTGCGCATCCCCTTTAACTTTACTTTTAATTCATCAACAGCCTGTTTATACGGGGTTAAAAATTCCTCCCAATCCACTGCCTGATCACCTCTTCGGATCTCATTCCAATGCAAAAACGGCCTCTACCTTATCCAGCATCTTTTTTCCGTAATTGCTGTTGCCTCGGATATTATCGAGCAAAAATTGAAGTTCCTCATCAAGCCCGGTAAGCTCCAATTTCCCATCTTTTGAAACAGCAACCACTTTTTTATGTTCAAATGCCGCCGTCCGAATCTCTTTCCAAACCGGAACAGGCAAATATAAATATGTATAATCTTCATCGCCGTCGTCTTCAGCCAGATAGATAAAGGCACAGGCATCCGAATCGACGATCATTTGCCCTCCCGGCTTCAGGTGCTGCATGGAAACGTCCGGGCGCTCAGCATGCAGTTGAAGGATCCCGTCTTTCCATTCAGGCTTTCCCAGTTCAATGATATTGCGCAATCTGCTTCCCTCCCTCTCCTTCCCGCCGGAAAACAAAGTTTCAATTCCATTTTATTTTACCATATCTCCACAGAGAATAGACACTTTAAGGAAGGGATTCGCTTTAGTATAATGAAGATGGAAGTGAGGGCTTATCATGAGCAAAGAAATTGAAATTGAATGTAAAAATATGGTCACCTGCCGCGATTTCTGCCGGCTTGCCCGGGCTTTTGGCATCGCGGAACATGATTTTAAACAGCAGGAAAACTTTTATTTTGATACACCTGATTTTGCTTTAAAACATAAAAGATCGGCCTTGCGTGTCCGGAAAAAAGCAGGGTACTTCCAGCTCACCCTAAAAACGCCGGAGGAAACCGGACTGCTGGAAACAAGCCAAATGATTGGCGAAAAGGTTTTTCAAAAGCTTAAAAATGGGAGCGGTTTTCCGGAAGGCGAAGTCATGGAAAAATTAATGGAACTAGAAGTGGCGCCAAGTAAATTGGTGTATTTTGGAAAACTTACAACGAAGCGGGCTGAAATCGCATATGAAGGCGGGCTGCTCGTATTTGACCATAATTTTTATTTAAACGAGGAAGATTTTGAGATAGAATATGAAGTAAGTGAACTGGAAACAGGCACAAAGCAGTTTTTAAAATTGCTGGAATCGTACGGCATCCCGCACCATCCGGCAAAAAACAAGGTTCTCCGCTTTTATGAGGCAAAAAGGAGCAATGAGAAATGAGTACAATCAGCCAACTCGCGTCTTTAATGGAACTGGAGGCGCTGCGGTCGCTTTCTCCCGGCAGCAATGCTGCTCAAACGGGCAACAGCACCTCCCTTTTTCAAGAGATGCTGTCAAGCTTTTTAGAAGAAGCAAAGGAAAATGAAACGGCTGCTGGCGCAAGCGGTAAAGACGAATCCGGGGTGTTATCATCCCTGGCAGCAACTTTAAATCCGGCGTTCAATTCATTGTCTTCTTTAACAGGGGAAAATCCGGTGCTTACCACGTTGCCTGCCTTTACGGGATTAAGCACTTTGTCCGGTAAAGCGACAGCAGCTACTGCGCAGGCAGGAACAAGCGCGGCTTTTTCCGCTTCTGCACAAAATTCAGCTTCAGAAAGCACGCAGACAACAGCCGCTTCCGTCAGTGGCGGAATCCCGGCGAAAATCAGCCAGGCGATCCAGCAAGCATCCGCAAAATACGGTGTCCCGGAAAAGCTCATTCAAGCTGTCATCAAACAGGAATCCGGTTATCGTCCGGATGCAGTCAGTCCGGCTGGCGCAGCAGGCTTGATGCAGCTGATGCCGGAAACAGCGGCCTCGCTCGGTGTAAGCAATGTACTTGACCCGGAACAAAACGTGGACGCCGGCACAAAGTATTTAAAATCTTTGCTGGGAAAATACGATAACAATGCCCGGCTTGCATTGGCCGCCTATAATGCAGGCCCCGGCAATGTCGACCGGTACGGCGGTATTCCGCCATTCAAAGAAACACAGCAATACGTCTCATCGATTATGAATCATTTGGCATAACGATTGAAACCCGCCGCCCTGTGCGGCATTTTTTTTACGGGGAAATTTCTGAAGCTGATGAGGGGCATTGCCCGGTCAAGGCTCCACTTTTTTGTCTTTGTCTTTCATTTGCCGTATGAAGGACATTTTAATATTTTGGGGCATATGTTTTGTCTTTCATCATCCCGATGAAGGACATTTTAATGGTTGGCGGCGCATGTTTTGTCCTTCATCAACCCGGTGAAGGACATTACCACGTATACAGCCTTATGATTTGTCTTTCATCAAGCCGATCGCGCAGGTTTTCCAAATGAATATTATAACTAACGCCTGTTTCAGCAAGTCTTAGGAAGTTATGAAAGTTTGCCAAATAAAGCGGATTGTTTGAGTTATTGCGGCCCCCTTGATAAAATAAAGAACAAATGGCAGATATGTCGACAAAAATTTTAATGAGCAAACCTTTCCGTCGATTTCAAATATACGCAAGATAAAAACGAGATAAAGGAGCAGTTATTCTATGGTGGAAAAGAAAACTGTGCCATATGAGATCATTGGGGGAGAAAAACTTGGCCGGCTTGTTGATGCGTTTTACAAGCGGGTCGCCAAACATCCGGATTTAATCCCGATTTTTCCTGATGATTTAACGGAAGTTGCCAGGAAGCAGAAGCAGTTTTTAACGCAGTTTTTGGGCGGTCCCCCGCTGTACACGGAAGAGCACGGGCATCCGATGCTCAGGGCGCGGCACCTGCCACATGAAGTTACGCCTAAACGCGCCAAAGCATGGCTGTCCTGCATGAGTGCCGCAATGGACGAAACAGGGATTGACGGCGAATTCCGCGACTTCTTTTTTCAAAGGCTTGTCCTGACCGCACAGCATATGGTCAATACTCCGGATGATGTGCCAGGTGACGCAAATTGAAAAACATGATTGATTTAATGAAACATTCCAGCTGTTTTTCAAAGAAGCCGCTGGAAATCTACGTTTTTATCGATCCGCTTTGCCCGGAATGCTGGGCGCTGGAACCGGTTTTAAAAAAGCTGCGTCTCGAGTATGGCGTCTATTTCCGCCTCCGCCATGTGCTGATCGGAAAATTATCCAATCTGAACGACATTCCGAAAAAACGGGAAGCGATTGCGGATTACTGGGAAAAAACGGCGAGCCGCACCGGCATGTCCTGCGACGGCAGTTTATGGATTGAAAACCCGATTACGTCGCCTTATATCGTGTCGATTGCGATAAAAGCGGCCGAACTGCAGGGAAAGAAACAGGGATTGCGGTTTTTGCGGAAAGTACAGGAGCTCGTCTTTCTTGAAAAACGAAATATATCGGATATCCAAATTTTAGTGGATTGTGCAAAAGGCGCTTCCATCGATGTCGACGAATTTTTGCATGACATCCATTCCGAAAGCGCAGCGAAGGCTTTTCAGTGCGATTTGAAAATTACGTCGGAAATGGAAGTAACCGAAAGCCCGTCGCTTGTTTTCTTTAATGAACATATTGAAGATGAAGGATTAAAAATTTCCGGACTCTATTCTTATGATATTTATGTACAAGTTCTTCAGGAGATGCTGGGCAAAGAGCCTTCACCATTGCCGCTCCCCCCATTGGAGGAATTTCTGAAGTATTTCGGGTTTGTGGCATCAAAGGAAATTGCGGTGGTATACGATCTGCCGGTCCATGAAGCCGAAAAAGAATTGAAAAAGCTCGTTCTTCAGCAAAAGGTTCGGAAAATCGAAGGAAAGCACGGCTCATTCTGGAAATATATCAACTGACCCTTGTCTCTGGCAGGGGATTTTTATATTTTAAAATAAGGCTTGCTGAACGAATCCGATTTTGAGTTTGATTTACGAAAATGCGTGCGTTTGTCTTCTCCATGTGTTGAATCAGCTTTCGCGTCCTGGATTTTCCATAAAATGCTTGCATTTATTTTTTCCAAACATCCTTGCCAATCCCTAAAAAAGAAAGAGGCCTTGCGTTTGCAAGGCCTCTTTCAACACGAACAAAGGGGATGGGAGAAATTTTTCACGGTCAAACAAAGGGGTATGTTTGCTTGTGATCAACTTCACATCTATATAATAACATCCCCCTATCCGGTATGCAAGTACTTGTTAAATAGTTCACACATCTGTCAAATTTAAATTTTGCATACCGCGTCAGCCTGTTCATAAAATAGCACTGAAGCTGTGTAAATAACAGAAGACCGAGACTGTGTAAACCTGATGAAAGGAGCCTGGTGGATATGAAAAAATGTAAACTTATCGCACTTGCCGCCGGTTTCTGCGCTTTATTCTGCCTGAATCTGCTCGGCCTGATGAAGCTTCTCCCTCTTTTTCTCACGTCCACGCTTTTGTTCGCGGCCATCTTCGCGCTGCTTTTGCATGTAAACCGCCGCAACCGTTTTAAAGGGTTTAACAGGCGCCACTTGTAACAAGCGGCTTAAAAAACAACGCCGCGGGCCTGCTCCCTTATCTACAAAAAGTGTCCCATACAAATTGAGCGGTGGAAAAATTCCGCCGCTGTTTCTTTATCCGAGCAAGTTTTCCATTTCCGTTAATTTTTCTTCAAATACTTTTAATGCAACCGTTTTAAAAGATTTAACAGGCGGCAAGCGGCTTAAAAAACAACGCTTGCTACCCTGCTCCCTTATCTACAAAAAGTGTCCCATACAAATTGAGCGGTGGAAAAATTCCGCCGCTGTTTCTTTATCCGAGCAAGTTTTCCATTTCCGTTAATTTTTCTTCAAATACTTTTAATGCAACCGTTTTAAAAGATTTAACAGGCGGCAAGCGGCTTAAAAAACAACGCCGCGGGCCTGCTCCCTTATCTACAAAAAGTGTCCCATACAAAATGAGCGGCGGAAAAATTCCGCCGTTGTTTCTTTATCCGAGCAAGTTTTCCATTTCCGTTAATTTTTCTTCAAAAACTTTTAACGCATCTTCGACCGGTTGGGGTGACGTCATATCGACGCCTGCTTTTTTCAATACTTCAATCGGATATTCCGAGCTGCCGGCGCTCAAATAGCCGATATAGCGTTTGACAGCCGGTTCCCCTTCTTCGAGGATTTGTTTGCTTAATGCGGTCGCGGCGCTGAAGCCGGTCGCATACTGATATACATAATAATCGTAATAAAAATGCGGAATGCGTGCCCACTCAAGCCCGATTTCCTGATCGATGGCGATATCCGTGCCAAAGTATTTTTGGTTCAGCTTATAATACTCATCTGTCAAAAGTTCCGCTGTCAGCGCTTCGCCATGTTGCGCTTTTTGATGGATCAGATGCTCAAATTCGGCAAACATCGTCTGGCGGAAGACCGTCCCGCGGAAACCTTCCAGATAATGATTCAATAAGTAAATCCGCTGTTTCTCGTCTTTGATCGTTTTTAACAAATAATCGTTCAACAGCGCCTCATTGCACGTGGAAGCCACTTCCGCCACAAAAATGGAATAATCCCCGTACGGATACGGCTGGTTCTTCCGCGTGTAATAGCTGTGGACGCTGTGGCCGAGCTCATGCGCGAGGGTGAACACATTGTCAATATTGTCCTGCCAGTTCAGCAAAATGTACGGATTGGTCCCGTAAGCGCCCGAAGAATAGGCCCCACTCCGCTTGCCTTTGTTTTCCACCACGTCAATCCAGCGGTTTTCAAACGCCTGCTGTAAAATGCCCTGGTATTCCCCGCCGAGCGGATGGAGTCCGTCAAGCACGATCTCTTTCGCTTTTTCATATGTCACTTCCATATCGGCGTCCTGGACAAGCGGCGTATACAGATCGTACATATGCACTTCATCAAGCTGCAGCACTTTTTTGCGCAAAGCAACATACCGCTGCAGCAAACCGAGATGCTTGTTCACCGTTTCCACAAGCTGGTCGTACACTTTTTCAGGAATATGGTTTGCCGAAAGGGCAGCTTCACGCGCCGAACGGTAATGGCGGATTTGCGCAACAACATTGTTCTTTTTCACCTGGCCGCTGAGCGTGCTCGCAAACGTGTTGGTGAATTTTTTGTAGGTCGCATACAATTTCTGGAATGCCTCTTTGCGCACGCGGCGGTCTTTGCTTTCCAGCAGGCGTGTAAAACGGCCGTGCGTGATCTGCACTTCATTGCCGTTTTCATCGATCACAGTTGGGAACTCAAGGTCTGCATTGTTGAGCATGCCGAAAGTGGTGCTGGAAGTATTCAACACTTCTGAAACCTGTGCGAGCAATGCTTCTTCTTCCTTCGATAAAATATGCGGGCGCATCTCATTGATTTCTTCCAATGCGTGCCGGTACAATTGCAGCGGCTCATAAGCTTCCAGGAATTCGTTCAGTTTCGCTTCTTCAATCGAAAGAATTTCCGGCACCACAAACGCAAACGCGCTCCCAACCTGGGCGGCAAGACTTTTCGCTTTGCTGTCTATCCCCTGATAAAAGGCATTCGTTGTATCCTGGTCATAACGCATATGCGCGTATGTATACAGCTTGCCGAACCTTTCTGTCACTTCATCCTGGAACTTTAGCGCATGATAAAGCTGTTCAGCGCTTTCGCCAAGTTTCCCCTGATAAGAAGCGGCATCGGCCAGCTTTTCTTTTACTGCTTGGTATTCTTTATTCCAGTCATCGTCGCTTGGAAAAATATCCTCAAGCCTCCAGGTTAATGCTTCACGAACCTCGTCCCGGCTTGGCAACGCGTGTACTTTTTTCCCATTTTCCATCAATTTTCCTCCATTCTTCACAAAAAATTCCTTCTTTTTTCATTTTAGCGTAACTCCCCTGATCCCGCTACTGTTCCGCTTTCCCGGTTGAAACACCGGCCCCGAGCACGGAAGACAGATGGCGCTCCATATGTTCAAGTTCTTCTGTATTTTTTGGCGCAAAAACATTTTTATTCATATAGTAGCCTGCTTTTCCTTTTGACCAGAGCCCTAATTGAACGAGCAGCTGCGCATACTCATAAATCATCGCTTTCGCCGCGTTCCTTTCGCGTACATACGGTGACTTTCTGAATGCAATTTCCTTTTTTTCCATCCTCACGGTAAACAGCCGCAGCAGTTCGTCCAGTGAAACCGCTGCTTTTGTCCGCAATGCGAAAAGGGCATCCAGCCATATATAGAATTGCCACTCGACCGGATGCTGTTTACAGGCAGCCATGTGCAAAAGCGGCAGGCCGATAAACGGCGGCAGGGACCCGGGGTGCATTCCCGCTTCATACACGTGCCGTAAAAACGGGTCTTGAAAGGCTTTTCCAAACTGAATCTTCAGGCCGATCCAGCGCCGCCTTTCCGCAAACCATTCAGGAAGCGGCACAGGGGCAGAAACAAGTGAAAACTGGTCATCTGTAAACGGAAAAGAAAAGGCAGACAGCGGCTTTTCCGCGTAACAGGCGTGGAACGTTTTGGCGGATATGGGCGTCATGTGGGACAAGAGGCAGACCTTCTTTTTGCCGGGAGCATAGCTGAATAAATAAAAGTGGTGCCGGGTATGCCGTAAAAAAGACAACTGAAAATCGCTGCAACGGTACACGCTTTCCGCCTCTTTCCCTGAGGACCGGAAAGGCATACCGCCCAGTATCCAAACAGGCAAAATGCCGAGGTGCCTGTACCCTTCCGTTCTCTCCATCAGCCGCTCAAACGGGATCGGGGAACACTGGTATTCAATGGCAAAAAGCTGCCGGTATTTGCGCACCACAAGATCTGCCCTTTGCCGGATAGAAGGAAAATATTGTTCGAGGGAAACATCGAGCCCCTGCCCCCTCAACCATAAAAACAAGTCTTTTTTGCCTTGCAAATGCATCGGGCTTTCCGGTTCAGAAAATGTGGCACAAGTGGAATGGCGGTAATGGGAAAAATGGGGGGTGACACGGCTGCCGATTTTTAAAATGAGGGGTTCACGGCAGTCCCGACAGTAAAACGTATGGGAGGTTTTTAACTGCTTTAGATCCAATCTTGTAAAGCGTTCCGTCAGCATGATCAGCTCCCCCCGCTCGTTTAGCGCAGAAAGCAACGGCATCCTCTCCTTTTTTAACTGTAGGCGGGCCCTCTAGCCGGCAGTCCCGCTTTTGTTTGGCCGTGGCATTCGGTCGTATGCAGTTGCCGGCCTCTCCGCAAGCCTTAGATTGACCGGCCCTTATCTGTATAAACGCCATGCACAGCCGTATTGAATACATTCACCACCCGGGGCGAAAAATCCTGTTTGCCAGGATGAATTTTTTCCGGATAAACAAAAAAATCGATGCGTTTGCGGCACCGATTTTTTATCGATTAAAAGTACGAGTTTAATTTCGCAAATACATTGCTGTCAATGATCAGCTTTCCGTATTCCAGGAGACGGTGGCTTGTGACAGAGGAAAGGTCGGAATACTCCAGCAGCTGGCTTAACTTAAAGTCATTGGCTTCTTCCGTTTCCTCTTCCGGGAAGCGGACATACAGATAATATTTGCCTTCAAAGGCGTACAGCTTCGTGCTGACGTCTTCCATCCGAACGTTTTTGGCCAGCGCCAGCAAATCTTCAAAGTCCCTGAAATACAAGACCTGTTCGAGCGGATCGCCGTCCGTGAAAACCTGCTGCATCGGCGTTTGGAAGTTCTCACTGAAGAATTCTTCAAGCTGGTCGCCGATTGGCAGTTCTTTCAGCTTTTCGTCCGGAATCGGCAGCTCAAAACGCTGTCCGTCTTTCGACAACTGCGCTTTTGTGACAAGCACTTCCAGCCCTTTTTCGAGCGCCTGCACCTGTATCCAAAGCGGGCCTTCCGGGTCAAATACATCGTCATCCGTGTGAATCTCATCCATCATTTCCCAGAACAATTCTTCGCTTCTTTCCCGATCATACCAGATTTCTTCACGATTAAACCCGCGTTTCTCTATATCAACGTACGAAATATAAAACTTCACCGTGTTCTCATTGATTCTTTCGATTTCCATACATCAGCTCTCCCTTCTTGCAGGTGTAGTGAAGGGACATGTTCCCCCATTCAGGTATAGGTAACCTTGTACTTTTATTTTATGATAAAATACTGGCAAATGGAAATAAAAAAACTTTCCTTTTTAAAATTCCACGCCGGCCCATTTCTTAAACATCCGGCAAAAAAAGATCATTTGCATCTTTTTTGTATTGTATCCGATTTGCTGCAGAAATTCAAGACAAAATTTTCTAAATACATATTCATTATTTGACAATTTTATGACAAAAAGGTGAAGAAAACCTCCCGGGCCGGAACCTGGGAGGTGATTTGCCGGTTTACGCTTTCGGATGAAAGGCATCCGGCAAAAGAAATGATAAAAGTTGTCAATTCACAAGCCTTTGTGCTTCCCTGAGCTGGAATGTCCGCACTTTCCGCGGCAGGAAGCGGCGGATTTCATCTTCGTTATAGCCGACCTGCAGCCGTTTTTCGTCCACGATAATCGGCCGTCTTAATAAACCGGGGTTTTGCTGGATCAAAGTGTATAATTCCTGCAGCGGCAGGGCATCCAGATCAACGTTTAATTTTTGGAATGTTTTCGAACGGGTGGAAATAATTTCGTCCGTCCCGTCTTCCGTCATCCGCAATATCCCTTTAATTTCATCCAGTGAAAGCGGTTCAGAAAAAATGTTGCGCTCTTTATACTCAATATGGTTTTCTTCAAGCCAATTTCTTGCTTTTCTGCATGATGTGCAACTTGGTGAAGTGTATAATGTGACCATCTAGCATTCACACTCCTAAATTTTTATATTTGGATTCCCATTTGATTCTCACATTAAAATAAGTTTAATCAAACAATCTCTATTATGTATTATACACTATATCCGCGTTATTGAATATATTTTTTTGAAAAATAGTTTGTTGTATTTTTCCCCGGTTTAATAGTCTTCTTTTTCCCCAATTCTCTCTATTTAAACCCTTATTCTTCATTTTTTTATAAAAAAGCGAAAAGAAGAACGCACTTCAACCGGCATGCGTTCTTCTTCCCACTTGAGAATGGTCAGCCATTATAAGCTTTTTTGTACTGCTCGAGTTCCCTTTCCGAACAGTAGACAAAATGGTGCGGCGCCACTTCGCGCATTTTTACTTCTTCGCCTTCCTTATATTGATGGACGGACGGGTCGTAAATTTTCCGTTGCCGTGTCCGTTCATAGTCAGGGTCCGGAAGCGGGATGGCGGATAGCAAGGACTGCGTGTACGGATGAAGCGGATGGTTATACAAATCATCGGCATCGGCCAGTTCCACAAGCTTGCCGAAATACATGACGCCGATCCGGTCGCTGATATATTTCACCATCGACAAATCGTGGGCAATGAACAGATACGTTAAATGATGTTCTTTCTGCAGTTTTTTCAACAGGTTCACAACTTGCGCCTGAATTGAGACGTCCAGCGCTGAAATCGGTTCGTCAGCAATAATAAATTCAGGATCGACCGCAAGTGCCCTGGCGATCCCGATCCGCTGCCGCTGCCCGCCCGAGAATTCGTGCGGATAACGGTTGGCGTGTTCTTTGCTTAAGCCGACCGTTTCCAGCAGTTCATAAACCCGGTGCATCCGTTCTTCATTTGATTTTGCAAGCCCGTGGATATCAATTCCTTCCGCAATGACATCGGCCACTTTCAAGCGCGGATTGAGCGAAGCATACGGATCCTGGAAAATCATTTGCATTTTCCGGCGGAACTGTTTCAGCTCTTTATGGGACATTTTGTCATGGACATTTTTGCCGCCATACAAAACTTCCCCTGCCGTTGCATTGTAAAGGCGGATAATCGTCCGCCCGGTTGTCGATTTGCCGCAGCCGGATTCGCCGACAAGCCCGAGGGTTTCGCCTTTGTAAATATCAAATGTGAGATCATCGACAGCACGGACTTCATTTGCCCTTCCAACATTGAAATATTGTTTTAAATGTTTGACTTCGATCAGTTTTTCTTTCACTGCCACTTTACTTCCCCTCCTCAGCCGGTACCGGGCGCACGTTCCCTTTAAACTTGTACATCCGCTTTTTCACGGCTTCCGGCGGCTCCACTTTTGGGGCGTCCGGATGCAGAAGCCATGTTGCGGCATAATGCGTATCCGACACTTTAAACATCGGCGGCTCCTGCTCCAAATCGATTTTAAGTGCGTACGGATTGCGCGGCGCAAAGGCATCCCCTTTTGGAGGGTTCAATAAATCCGGAGGGGTGCCCGGTATCGCGTACAGTTCTTCATCCCTGACATCGAGGCTCGGCATCGAACTAATCAGCCCCCATGTATACGGATGTTTTGGATTATAAAAAATTTCATCCACTGTTCCGATTTCGACAATTTTCCCGCCGTACATGACGGCAACACGGTCTGCCACATTGGCAACCACGCCCAAATCGTGCGTAATAAAAATAATGGAGGTATCAATTTTGGACTGCAGTTTTTTCATCAGTTCCAGAATTTGCGCCTGAATCGTAACATCAAGCGCCGTTGTCGGTTCATCCGCAATTAAAATTTTCGGGTTGCACGCCAAGGCAATGGCAATGACGACCCTTTGCCGCATCCCGCCGGAAAACTGGTGGGGATACTGTTTGATACGGATCTCCGCATTCGGGATGCCGACCAGTTTTAACAGTTCGATTGCGCGTTTTTTCGCTTCATTTTTATGCATTTTCTGGTGTTTCAAAAGCGGCTCCATAATCTGCTTCCCGATTGTCATGGTCGGATTTAAAGAAGTCATCGGATCCTGGAAAATCATCGAAATCTCTTTCCCGCGGATCGACTGCATCTTTCTTTCTGACACTTTGGCAATGTCGACGTCGCCGAACAGGATTTGCCCCGACTTGATTTCCGAATTGTTCGGGGGCAACAGCCGCATAATCGATTTCGTCGTCACCGATTTCCCTGAACCGGATTCCCCTACGATGGCCAATGTTTCCCCTTTATATAAATCAAAACTCACACCGCGGATCGCTTTTACTTCACCGGCAAAAGTGTGAAAGGATATATTCAGGTCTTTCACTTGCAAAATCTTTTCCATTCGGCTTCACCTCATTTCTTAATCGCGCATTTTCGGGTCAAATGCATCACGCAAACCGTCAGCCAGCAGGTTGAAGGCAACGAGCAGCAGACAAATAATCGTGCCCGGCACTGCCATCAAATACGGCAGGAACTGGAATGTCTTATAACCGTCTTCAATCAATGTCCCAAGCGATGCAGCCGGGGACTGGAGCCCGATCCCGATGAAACTTAAAAAGGCTTCGAAGAAAATCGCACTTGGAATGGTGAACATTGTATTGATAATAATCACCCCGGTTAAATTCGGGAGCAGATGTTTAAATAAAATCCGCATGTTCGAAGCGCCAAGTGTCTTTGCTGCCAATACGTACTCCATATTTTTCAGCTTTAACACCTGGCCGCGGACGACCCGCGCCATATTCAGCCAGCCGGTGATCACCATGGCAATCGTGATGGAAAGGATCCCCGGTTTGAAAATCAGCAGCATTAAGATAACGACAATCAAGTTCGGGATGCCGGACAAAACTTCAATAATCCGCTGCATCACGTTATCGACCTGCCCGCCTTTATATCCGGATATGAGGCCGTAAGAAACGCCGATGATCATATCGATCAACGCCGCAAGGAAGGCGATATATAAGGAAATTCTCGTCCCCTGCCATGCCCTTGCAAACAAGTCGCGGCCGAGAGCATCCGTGCCGAACCAGTAATACGTTTGAATATGGTTCTGTTCATACATGTTCACTTTTTGCCCGCCAACCGTCTGGGATCCGTCAAAAATGCCGAGCTTTTCAATCACAGGAATTCTTGGCGGCAAATTCGCCCTGGATGTATCTTGCGCGTACGGACCCGATTTGGAAAGATGCGGCCCAATGATCGCCATCAAAATTAAAATTACAATCACAAACAAACTGACAACCGCACCTTTGTTTTTGCGGATCCGCATCCATGCATCCTGCATAAAGGACAGTTGCGGTTTGGCAATCAATTCACTTTGTTCACGATCCGGGGCTGCGGGTTCAAATAATTCTTTCGGCAATGCCTCTATGTTGTTGTTCATGATTTATTCCCCCCGGCCAATCGAATTCTCGGGTCAATGACACCGTATAAAATGTCGACAACTAATGTAATCAAAACTAACAGGAATGAGAAAAAGAGGGTTGTCCCCATAATAATCGGGTAATCATTCATTTGAATGGATTTAACAAATTGTTCGCCAATCCCGGGAACAGCAAAAATTTGTTCCACAACCATCGATCCGGTCATCAAGTTAACGGCAAGCGGCCCAAGCACCGTAATAAGCGGAATCAGCGCGTTCCGGATCGCGTGCTTAAAGGCGATTTGCCCGTAAGAATTCCCTTTTGCTCTCGCCAGCGTAATGTAATCGGAACCGAACACTTCAATCAGCTCCGTTCTCATAAACCGTGCAGCTGTGGCAACCGGAAAAATAGCGAGCGCAATCGTGGGCAAGATCGAAGAGGCGAACCCATCCCAAGCTGCAACCGGCAGCCATTGCAGTTTCGCGCCTATCACATATTGCAGGACTGCGGCAAATACAAACGAGGGAATGGATATACCGAGGACCGAAAGAAATGTGCTTCCGTAGTCAATCCATGTGTTTTGAAACATTGCCGCCAGTACGCCTAGTAATATGCCAATTAACGTGCCGACAATCATGGCCTGAATCCCCAACTGCAAGGACGGCTCCATCCTATCCGCAATCAGCTGTGCAACCGGCTGGTTGTCAAACTGGAAAGAAACACCGAGATCCCCTTTCAGCAAATTCACCATATAGTTTTTATACTGGACAGGCATAGATTCATTCAGCCCGTATTTCTGGTTCAGGATTTGAACCTGCTCCGTTGACAATTTTTGCTGGTTCCGGAACGGGGTCCCCGGCAAAAATTTCATCAGGAAAAACGTAAAAGAAGCAATAATAAATAAGGTAATGCACAAATAAATAATCCTTTGCACAATATACTTCGTCACACGTGACACCTCCCAAAGAAAAGGAATGTTTAAATTTTTCGCATAAAAATCCGCTTAACGGTGAAAAGAGAGTATTTCGGAAAGAAAATACTCTCTTTTACCTTTTTAATTGAAGTCATGCAGTTTTCTTACTTTTGAACATATGCATCTTTAAATGTGTAATCCGGCCCGAATGTATGGTACTCGATCCCTTTTACATACGGTTTAACAAGGCGTAATGTAGCACGTTGATAAATCGGGCCGATCGCCGCATCGTCCATCAGGATTTTTTCAGCTTGCAGCATGATTTGCCAACGTTTTTCCGGATCATTGCCGTATTTGTTCTTCGCTTCATCAATCAGCTTATCGTATTCTTTATTCGAATAGCCGGAATTGTTGTTATCCCCGTTTGTGACAAACAAGTCGAGGAATGTCATCGGGTCTTTATAGTCCGGTCCCCATGCTGCAACTTGAATATCGTAGTCCTGGTTGGTATCCAACTGCAGGCGGTTTTTAAACGGTACATTTTTCAATGTCACTTTTAAACCAGGCAAGTTCTTTTCAAGCTGGTTCTGCATGAATTCCAGTGTTGATTTAGCCGTATCGGTATCATCAGATAAAATTTCAAATGACAATGATTTTGTACCTAATTCTTTCAAGCCCTTTTCCCAATATTTCTTTGCCTCTGCAGGATCATACTGGAGGTAAGAACCGGATTCCGTACGGAAATCTTTGCCATTTTTCGGATCTTTTGCAAAGTCTTTTGGTACTAAGCCGTTTGCAGGGAAAGACCCGTTAGATAGCACTGTATTAACAAATGCTTTTCTATCATAAGCCATTGAAAGCGCCATCCGGATATTTTTGTTTGCCAGAGCGGTTTTCTTTCCGTTTCTGACTTCATTGTATTTGAAGTAGAAAACAGAAGCTTCCGGAACTGTCATCGCATCTTTGTTGTTTTTATATTGTTTCGCGTATTCAGCATTCAAAACAGTCCGGTCGATTTTGCCCGTATTGTACAAGTTGACCCCGGTACTTGGCGATTTCACAACCTGGACATTGATCTGTTTCAGTTTCACATGTTTCTTGTCATAGTAATTCGGGTTTTTCACGTATTTCCATGTCAGGCCTGTGCCGTTCCAGTCTTTCAACACGAACGGGCCGTTGAACAACATATTGTCGCTATTTGTCCCGAACTTGCTGCCTTTTGACTCAACAAATTTTTGGTTGAGCGGCAGATACGTGCCGAAAGCCAGCAATGATTTTAAGTAAGGGACCGGTTTTTCAAGCTGGACTTGCAATGTGTGGTCATCAATCGCTTTTACCCCTAAAGTGCTTGGATCTTTTTTGCCGGCAATGATATCTGAGGCGTTTTTAATGACACCTCCGAAAATATAGGCATATTGTGAGCCTGTCTTCGGATTCACGGCCCTTTGCCAGGAGTAAACAAAGTCTTTTGCCGTAACCGGATCGCCGTTTGACCATTTCGCGTCTTCACGGAGCTTAAACGTATACGTTTTGCCGTCTTTGCTGACTGTCGGTTCTGCTTTCGCAATCCCGAGCTTCAGTTCATCGTTTTTCCCAACGACATAAAGGCCTTCCATTGTACTACCGAAAACGGTAAAACTTGCGACATCCGTTGCAAGTGTCGGATCCCCTGTCGGAAGTTCAGCCGTCTCATCCATATTCAGCACTTGCTTGGTTTTGGATGAACCGCCGCTTGAGCCTGAACTGCTGTTTTTGCTTCCGCCGCCGCATGCGCCGAGGACGAGCGACAGGGCAAAAGTCAGCGTCATAAACACATAAAATTTTGACTTCTTCATCAGCTAACCACCCTTTTTTTATTTTTCTGAAAAGCGAGCGACTTTTCGAATTTAATTATACTAACATTTCACGGGCTTGTACATATTTTTTTAATCTTTTTTAATTACGTAAAAAGGCTAATAAACCAAAAAGGTGTTGACACTTCAATATTGTAAACCCTTACAAAAGGTTGAAAAAATTTTAAATAAAACTATAATAACGAAAAAACTTTGGTAGGTTTTTTAACAACATTTTTTAATTTGGAAGCGCTGCCAACCGCTTAACTTCCGCGTTTCGTTGTATTTACAATTTTTAAATTAATTTTAATAAATTTAATTTAACTTTAATTTAGCTTCAGATCTGTATGTGTAAAATTTTA
>NZ_JARTJQ010000070.1:0-54405 GCF_036225245.1 Weizmannia sp. CD-2023 | reverse complement strand
CTCCTGTTTTAGTGATTTATCTAACTCTTCAAATATTTCCCCAACCCATTGTGTAAAAGCCTTCTGCATCAGAAGTTTAAGCTGTTCTTCAAATTCGATAAGACTCTTTGTATCCTTTAATAATCCAGCAATTATTGATATAATATCCATGGGAAGACCTCTCTCTCTAGATGTTCATCTTGAAGTGTACAATTAGATGATAGAGCGTCTTCCCATTTTTTTCCACTCATCTGCCCCTTCGAGTAAAATTTTACACATACAAACGCCGCGCTCAGGCTTTCCCCGGCTGTACCGGGATTTCGCAGGCATTTGCCCCGGGAAAACGGGTGCCAAACGTATGCGCGTTTCCCTTTTTTGGGCCCTGCTGTATTAAAAAAAAGGCTGCCCAGGCAGCCTTTTTTCCGCTCAAAGCCAACCATATGTAATTACTTCACTGCGTCTTTAAGCGCTTTCCCCGGCTTGAATGCAGGCACTTTGCTTGCCGCAATGTCGATTTCCTCGCCGGTTTGCGGGTTTCTTCCTTTACGGGCAGCGCGTTCGCGCACTTCGAAATTACCAAACCCGATCAGTTGGACTTTATCTCCGTTTGCCAATGCATTTTGAATTGTATCAAAAATAGCGTCAACTGCTTTTGTCGTATCTTTTTTGGAAAGTTCGGTAGCTTCTGCCACTGCATTGATTAAATCCGTTTTATTCATTCCATTCACCTCCTCCAAAAGAAACGTAGAAGTCATTTCCAGTTTCTTCTCTTCAGTGTATACGGTTTTCCCTCATCATAAACGTTTAAAACCGGATGGAATCAGGCTTTTCAGCACCAATTCTGTTAAAAGATTATCATAATCGCAAGAGAGGTGCAAGAACTATTCGCTAACAAAGGAAAACTTTTCAATTTTTTTCGGATTTAAAGTACTTTTCCCGAAAAAATTCTAACTTGCGGCCAAAGATGCTCGTCCCACGTATACAAAAAAGGGATACCGCGGTATCCCTCTTACAAAATAATGGCGATCAGGCCGCCTGACCCTTCGTTAATGATCCGTTCGAGCGTTTCTTTTAACTTATAGCGGGCATTTTCCGGCATAAGCGATAATTTTGCCTGGATGCCTTCCCTGACAATGGAACTTAAGTTGCGCCCGAAAATATCCGAATTCCAGATGGACAGCGGGTCATCTTCAAAATCCTGCATCAGGTACCGCACAAGCTCCTCGCTCTGCTTTTCCGTCCCGATGATCGGGGCAAATTCCGATTCGACATCGACTTTGATCATATGGATGGACGGCGCCACTGCCTTCAGCCGGACGCCGAAACGGGATCCTTGGCGGATGATTTCCGGCTCATCCAGGCTCATATCCTGCAGGGAAGGTGAGGCAATCCCGTAGCCGGTTTGTTTCACCATTTTCAGGGCATCGGAAATTTGGTCGTATTCCGATTTTGCATGGGCGAAATCCTGCATCAGCTCGAGCAGATGATCCTTGCCGCGGATTTCAACGCCGACGATTTCCTTTAAGACCTGGTCGTACAGTTCATCCGGCGCCTCGAGGTCGATTTCCGCCACCCCTTGCCCCATTTCAATGCCAGCAAGGCTTGCAGATTCAATAAATTCATATTCGTTAAAAGCCTGGACAACGCGGTCCACATCGCGTAGCCGCTTAATGTCTTTTACTGACTCTTTCACGGCGTCCTGATAATTTTCACGCAGCCAGTGGTTTTCTTTTAACACCATGACCCAGCTCGGCAGGTTCACATTGACTTCCAGTACCGGAAATTCGTACAGCGCTTCCCGCAGCACATTCAGCACATCGGCTTCACGCATGCTTTCCACTGACATGGCGAGCACCGGAAGATCATACTTTTCCTGCAATTCCGCCCTCAGCATTTCCGTCTCCGAATGATGCGGCTTTGCCGAATTGACAACAATGATAAACGGTTTGCCGACTTCTTTTAACTCGGCAACAACCCTTTCTTCCGCTTCCACGTAATCCTCACGCGGAATTTCGCCGATCGTGCCGTCTGTCGTGATCACAACCCCAATGCTTGAATGTTCCTGAATGACCTTTCTCGTGCCGATTTCCGCCGCTTCGTGGAAAGAAATCGGTTCTTCATACCACGGCGTATGGATCATGCGCGGGCCGTTTTCATCTTCATATCCTTTCGCGCCCGGAACCGTGTAGCCGACACAGTCGACAAGCCGGATGTTCACATCAAGCCCTTCGTCGACATGGACAGCAACCGCCTGGTTCGGCACAAATTTCGGTTCTGTCGTCATAATCGTTCTCCCAGCCGCGCTTTGCGGGAGTTCATCCTGCGCCCGGTTTCTGTCCGCTTCGTTTGTAATGTTCGGAAGCACAACGAGTTCCATGAATTTTTTAATAAAAGTGGATTTCCCCGTTCTGACGGCGCCCACGACCCCCAAATAAATATCGCCGCCCGTACGTTCTGCAATATCTTTAAAAATATCAACTTTTTCCAATTTGTTTCCCTCCCCACATTCGTTCCCGGGACACCATCATTCGCGCTGATGATAGGACATTATATGTGTATGATGTTGTCCGACCGCCTTATGTCTATAAAATGATTTTTTATAGATTTTCAAAAAGTTGCTGTACAGGATTTGCCCCTGTTTATTTTTTCAAAATTTTTCCTTACGAAGAGACGCAGGACCAAAAAATAAACCCTTTCTCTAACAATATATTGGGATGAGAAAGGGTTATGACTATTTTGCCATAAATACCGGTTCATTTTTTTGATTTACGGTGCAGGGAAGGGAATAAGCCGGTACAAACGGGGAGCCTTCAGTTAACAGCACGCGGATATCTTCCCCGGGTTTAAACGCCCGCTTGCCCGTTTTGAGCGCTTTTGCCAGATCAGCCCGGTAATCGACATAAATGCCGCCTCTCCCGGTAATGACAAACGGCAGTTTCCGGCCGGTATACGGAGACACCACGTACGGATCTGTTTTGTAACCGAGCTTTTTAAAATCTAAAGCGTATACATTTCTTGCAATCTCTTTTTTAAATGGCGGATAGCCCTGGGACGCAATCCGGATTTGCAAGTCTCTTATTTTCTCGGGTATTCTCGTATCAAACACTTTGACCGTCGGATGATGTTCCGGATCAAGGAGCACATATTGCAACGTGCCGCCGTTGTCATACGCATTTGCCGGCGGATCGGGCAGGTAGTTTTTCGGGCTTTTCAGCTTGTTGAAATCAATCGGGTATTTTAAATAGACCGGCGTATTTTGCGGCTTTGTCTTGATCGGAAGCAGGCCGCTATTGTCTTTCCGGTATTCATCTACAGCTTTTTGCACCATTTGAAGCTGCATGTCATCCGGCAGCCCGCTTTCTTTTTCCTGTGCCCCCGGATAAAGGCAGCCGCCTAAACTGATGCAGGCGCAAACAGCTACAAGCAATAGCAGCATATTTTTGAAGTGCAAAACGATCTCCCCCTCCGGTTAATTTGCCGGCCCGCTCAGCACGATATAAGCCATAATCAGGCCGCCCAGCGCCAGGCAGGCATACGCAATCACAGCAGCCGCCCATTTGAACAGTTTTTGTTTCAGCCTGTATCGGCTTGCAACAATCAATACCATCGCCAAACAGAGCAGGCCCATGCCAAAAAGCGAAATCCACATATTCGCCATCCCCCGGGACAAAACCATCTCCCCTTTCTCCCTTGTAAAATTCGTAAACTTTTCGGACTTCGGACATTATATCATAAGCTTTTGAAATGTTTCAATTTACGGCATAAAAAAGGCCGGGGCGAACGTCTGCCCCGGAGAAAAGGTTGACTATACCCAGCCTGCGCAGTTTAAAGCGAATTCTTTTTCCTTGCAGTTTATGCAACATGCATCCATCCGGTATCGTCCGAAAGCCTACCGGGACTTTTTTGCCAAGATGCCTAGTACTGTTCCCCCAGCATATCCATCAAACCTTCCATTTCATGTTTTTTCAGCCGGCCCATTAAATTGTCGACTGCTTCTTTCGGATCAAGTCCTTCAAATAAGACATGGTAAAGGGCATCGGTAATCGGCATTTTCACTTCGTACCGGCTGGAGAGCTGGTAAGCCGCCTTTGTTGTCCGGACGCCTTCCACGACCATTCCCATTTGTTCCAGCACATCATCGAGCTTTTTGCCTTTGCCGAGCATATTGCCGGCCCGCCAGTTCCGCGAGTGGACACTCGTACACGTCACGATCAGGTCGCCAATTCCGGCAAGCCCGAGAAAAGTGAGCGGATTTGCACCCATTTTAGTGCCGAGCCGGGCGATTTCCGCAAGCCCTCTTGTCATTAAAGCCGCTTTCGCATTGTCCCCGTAGCCGAGGCCGTCCGAAATGCCGGCTGCAAGCGCAATAATATTTTTCAGGGAACCGCCCAATTCGACGCCAATGATGTCGGGATTCGTATAGACGCGAAAATTCGAGTTCATAAAAATGTCCTGCGCTTTTTTGGCAGCTGCCATTTTTTTCGATGAAACGGTTACGGTCGTCGGATGGCGCAGGCTGACTTCTTCAGCATGGCTCGGCCCCGATAAAACCGTGAGATCCCGCAGCAACGATTCCGGCATTTCTTCTTCAATCATTTCCGAAATGCGCATCAGGGAACCCGGTTCAATCCCTTTCGTGACATGGATGATGGAAAGCGGGCTTTTCCGCACCGCTTTTACTTGCCTGCATACATCACGCACCGCTTTTGTAGGGACCGCCAGTACAGCGGTATCAATGTCGTCTAACGCTTCTTCAAGTGAAAAGATGCCGGTAATGGCAGATTGCAGCTGAATGCCCGGCAAATAAAACGCGTTTGTATGGGATGTATTGATTTCATCGATCTGGCCTTTTTTGTTTCCCCACAACCTGACCTGAAAGCCGTTATCAGCCAAAACAATCGACAAGGCAGTGCCCCAGCTCCCCGCGCCGAGCACTGCAATCGTTTTTTTGGACAAATGAAACACCCTCTTTATGTTTATTTACGCGCACGGGCGATGATGTGGATCGGCGTTCCGGTAAAACCAAACGCATCACGGATCCGATTTTCCAAAAACCGTTCGTACGAAAAATGCATCAATTCGGGATCATTGACAAACACAACGATCGTCGGCGGTTTGACGGAGACTTGCGTTGCATAAAAAATTTTCAGCCGCCGCCCTTTGTCCGTCGGCGTCGGATTCATCGCAACCGCATCCGTTATAACTTCATTCAGCACGCTGGACTTCACGCGCATCGCATGGTTCTCGCTGACCGTCTTAAGCAGCGGGAACAGCTGGTCCAGCCTCTTTTTCGTTTTTGCCGATACGTAAATGACCGGCGCATAATCAAGAAACTGAAAATGGTCCCGAATTTTCTGTGTAAACTGATTCATCGTTTTTTCATCTTTTTGAACGGCATCCCATTTGTTGACGACAATGATCACGCCGCGGCCCGCTTCATGGGCGTAGCCGGCAATCCGCTTATCCTGTTCGCGGATCCCTTCCTCGCCGTTTAAAACGACACAGACGACATCGGAACGCTCAATCGCCCTCAATGCGCGCAGCACACTGTATTTTTCCGTGTTTTCATACACTTTTCCTTTTTTGCGCATCCCTGCTGTATCAATCATAACATAAGTTTGATCTTCATAAGTATAGACGGTATCCACTGCGTCTCTTGTCGTCCCTTCTATGTCGCTAACAATGACGCGCTCTTCGCCGAGAATCGCATTAAACAGCGAAGATTTTCCGACGTTCGGCCTCCCGATGAAACAAAATTTAATGACATCTTCCCCGTACTCCTCGTCCGCTTTTTCCGGAAAATGTTTGACAACTGCATCGAGCAGGTCGCCAAGGCCGAGGCCGTGTGCGCCTGATATCGGGAAAGGATCGCCAAAACCGAGGGCGTAAAAATCATAAATCTGGGTGCGCATCTCGGGATTGTCGACCTTGTTCACTGCCAGAACGACCGGCTTTTTTGACCGGTACAATATTTTGGCGACCATTTCATCCGCAGAAGTCACGCCTTCTCTGCCGCTTGTGATAAAAATGATCACATCCGCTTCCTGGATGGCGATTTCAGCCTGCTGCCGGATCTGCTCGAGGAACGGTTCATCCCCGATATCAATGCCGCCTGTATCAATCACGTTAAATTCGTGTGTCAGCCATTCAGCCGGACTGTATATGCGGTCCCTTGTCACTCCCGGAACATCTTCCACAATCGAAACGCGCTCTCCTACAATTCGGTTAAAAATGGTAGATTTGCCTACATTCGGGCGTCCGACAATTGCCACAACCGGTTTTGCCATACGATTCACCCTTTCTGTTCCGTTTTCGCAAAACAAATCAACTTTAGTAGTTTATCAATATTTTCTTGTTCAAGCAATATGCCGTAATTCATCCTGGCTTTTCCTTTTTTGCCGCTCTTTCTGAGATGAGATTCAAGGCGGTATCGATGAAATGCCAGCCGCACGCGTAGAGGAGAAAAAGCCCGGCGATATCGAGATATGCCGCAGATCCTGCCGTAATATGGAAATCCCATTTTGCAAGCACGAGCGCATACAGGATTTCCCCTTGTGCCGTACCGGTGAGTGCAGCGGCAACAGCATCCATTTTTGAGCGAAAAAGCAAATGGACAAGGATAAACAAAAACAGGCTATAGCAAATAGTACGCCAGGCAAACATCCAGACCGGATCGTACAGTTCAAATAACAACAGGCCTGCATAACCTGTCATCACGATGAAGACGCCGGCGAGCCGGACCAAAAGTGCCCATTTCGAAAATCTGCCGAAGTACCCATAACCGGCAGCCATAATGACGATGAGCGCCCAGCTCATATCAAGACGGCCCACCGCCGCTTGATGCGGAAAGGCAATCAAAAGCAGCAAAGCAACCAGTGCTGCCGGAAACCGCAAAGGGTGATCCCTTTCCAGCAAAAATGTCGCCCAAATCCATACCGCCCACATCACCCCCAAAAAAAATGCTCCTTCCACGGTGCACCCTCCTTTATCTCCATTATGGGAAAGATTGCACCGGGTTAACCGCAAGTTTTTCGCTTTTTTCAGGCATACTACAAGCGGGGGTGAATGGGCAATGGGAAAAGACCGCCAGGAGAAAAAACTGCGCCAAAGCGGGCGTGTAGAAAGCGACCGTGACCAAGCGCTCCATTACGGAGGGGCAACCCGCCTCGAAAGCGCTGACGCAGCACGCAAACGGCAGTAAAGAAAACGGTTTATAGAAAAGACAAAGCGCAAAAAAGCTGAGCGGCACCGGCAACCCGGGCGCCGCTCAGCTTTTCCATTCCATCCGGACATTTTTACTGTTTAAATTTCTTCAACTGGTCCCCAATCATATCCCCGAGCTGGAACCCGGTATTTTCTTCAGGCAGGTCATAATCAGAAGCTTCTGTATCGGCCTGTTCCAGTTCTTTCATGCTTAAGGACAAGCGGTGTGCCTGTTCGTTGACATCGAGCACTTTCACCTGCACTTCCTGTCCTTCCCTTAACACTTCATGCGGGGTGGACACATGCTTATGGGAAATTTGTGAAATATGAACAAGCCCTTCAACGCCCGGGAATACTTCTACAAACGCCCCGAACGAAACTAGGCGTTTTACCGTTCCTGTAAGGACAGTCCCTTTCGGCGCTTTCTGTTCAATGCCTTCCCAAGGGCCCGGAAGCGTATCCTTGATGGACAAGGAAATCCGCCCGTTGTCCCGGTCCACCGACAACACTTTCACTTTGACTTGCTCTCCTTCTTGGACGACATCGGACGGCGTTTCCACCCGTTCGTGCGCAAGCTGGGAAATATGGACAAGGCCGTCAATTCCGCCGATATCGACAAAAGCGCCGAAACTCGTCAGCCTTTGCACGGTCCCTTCCAGCACCTGGCCTGCTTCGAGATGGTCAAGGATATCCTGGCGTTTTTCTTCTTTTTCTTTTTCCACAACAGCTCGGTGTGATAAAATCAACCGGTTTTTGTCTTCGTCCAGTTCAACGATCAAAAAGGGCAATGTCTTCCCTTTATAGTCGGAGAAGTCTTCAACAAAGTGGTCCTCGACAAGGGACGCAGGAACAAAGCCGCGGACACCCAAATCGACAACAAGGCCGCCTTTTACCACTTCATTGACTTCCGCTTCAATGATTTCCTGGTTTTCAAATTTTTCCTTCAGCTCATCCCAGGCTTTTTCAGCATCATATTTCCGTTTGGAAAGAATGACGGCGTCTTCTTCCACTTTCGTAACGACGAGATTCAGCTCGTCCCCTTCTTTCACGGCATCTGATGCGGTTTCAATATGGAGATTGGAAAGCTCGCTGATCGGAATAATCCCGTCCACTTTGCTGCCTTCAATGGAAACGAGCACTTGCTTTTCCTCCACTTTGACAACCGATGCTTTCACTTTATCCCCTACAGAAAGGGACCGTACTTCTATTTCATTCATTTCGTCTGACATATGTACTTCCTCCTTATCCGGCGCTTCAACTACCATTGAATATACCCGTTCTTTTCAAATTAATTCGTATAATTCAAAAAGAAACGCTTTCCTATCAAATTTCTAACATCTTTTACTTTTTGTCAAGTAAAGAAGCCGATTGCTGCTGTGCCATTTTTTCTTTTGCCATCGCAAGAATCTTTCCGGCAACTTCATCAATATCCATGCTTGTCGTGTCCAGTTCTACGGCGTCCGCCGCTTTAGAGAGCGGTGAAACTTCCCGTTCGGAATCCAGCCTGTCCCTTTCCTCAATCTCCTGTTTTAAACGGCTGAGGTCTGAAGGGATCCCTTTTGCAACATTTTCGGCATGGCGCCGCTTTGCGCGCTCATCGGCGCTGGCTAGCAAAAAAATTTTCAATTCGGCATCCGGCAGTACTTTTGTCCCGATATCCCGGCCGTCCATGACAACGCCGCCACCGCGGGCGAGCATCCGCTGCCGCTTGACCATTTCTTCACGGACAACGGCATGCTTTGAAACAGCCGAAACTGCTCTCGTCACTTCCCTTTCCCTGATCTTGCCGGTTACGTCTTCACCGTCGACAAAAACGACCTGGCCGTTTTCCCCCGGCTCCAGGCGGATATTTGTCTTGTACAAAAGTTCGGCAAGCGCATTGCCGTCTTCAAGGTCCGTTCCGTACTGCAGCGCTTTATAAGTAAGCGACCGGTACATTGCCCCTGTATCAATGTAAATATATTGCAACTGCTCGGCAACTTTTTTCGCCGCCGTGCTTTTCCCTGCAGCAGCAGGACCGTCGATGGCAATATTGATTTTTTTCATACAACGATTTCACCCTATTCTCTCTTGTTGCATATACCCGTTTTTTGGGCAGATAAAAGGATACACCCTTTTTATAGTGTACCATAAAATGGTGAATCCTCCTATCCATGAAATGCAAGTTTTATCCGGAAAGCCCCTTTTTACGGAGCAAAAGCTGCTGCTCGAAGCAAAAACGCAGGATATACTGCCTCTCTTTCGCGCTTGTATTTTTAAACTGGAGCGAGGCCCCTGTTTTTCCGCCGGTTTCAAACAGCCTAACGACGGAAAAATGCAGCTGTAAGTATTGGTAACCTTCTTTTAGCGGCAGGACAAGAAGCGCTTTTCCTGTTTCATGCTCCCTTGGGCGGATATCATCAGGCAAATAGACCGCACAGCCGCCCGAACTGATGTCTTTTGTAACTGCCGTTGTTTTCAAATTGGATTCCGGAAAGGTGAGGGCAATATCGAGTGCGGCGTCTACCCTGACATACTGCCGTCGCTGGATTTTGCGCACATCTTCCGGATCAGGAGCGGATAAAATGAGCATCGGGATATTGCCGAGTTCCCTGCCGGTTACTTTTGATGAAAACCGGTAAGGAATCTGGCCGTCCGAAACGAAATCAACGAGCAGCCCCTGGCCGAGCAGCAAAAATACGGTCCGGTTTGTTTCCATGTCGATCGGGTAATCAATATAAATTTTATCCTCTTTTATATCCGCAATTTTACATCTATATCTTTTACCTGTATCTTTATCTTCCAGTGTGAGTTCCAGCCCGACTTTTAACATCTTCCCAAACCCCTTTTATAGATTCCAATCTTATTATGACACAGGCTGGGCAGTTTTGTATTCTTTTTTCGCGTTTCATTTCATTTTTTGCCAAAAGGCCCGGCTGTACGCCGGGCAATGCTCATATGGACTTGCCGTATGCTCTTTCCGTGTTTTTCAGCTTTTCCACTTTTTCTTCGTTGCCGTTTTCCGCGTTGATATAAATCCGGTACGTTTCATCATGCAACACGCCGAGAAATTCATAACAAAGCACTTCCCGGTTCATGTCGCCGGTCATGATCGCAAGGCGGCTTTCCATAATGTCAAGCTTCGGATTCACACGGGACCTTGCTTCTTTTTCGCTGATGGCGGGCTTTGGAATATCCCTTTTTTGATGGCTTTTCAGAAAATCATCCGCTACAAACCCGATCACCTGGCCGTTGTCAAGCGCCACTTTTAATTTGACCGTTTCCGGATAAATGCGGACATTCCCCTGTTTCGCAGCGAAAGAAAAAACACCGACGTTGTCATATTGTGTGCTTTCAAACATGTCCATTTTCTCAAAATGGTGCCGGTTTAAAAAATCCGCCGCTTTCTTTTGGGCCTCGTTTAAACTGATTTTTTGCTTTCCCACCGGACGCTTGTTGAAAAACCAGACCGGGTATCCCCCTTTCCGCGTCACATCTGCGGTTGTTTCATTGCCGTTTTTGTCTTTTATACGGACGGTGTAAAAAGAAAAACGGGCGCCTTTTTGATTCGGTTTGGCTTCCGCCTGGCGGGCCGTTTTGAGTCCGGCGTATTGTTTTACAGTGGCGACCGCCTGTTTTTTGCTGATCATTTTTCCTTCCAGGTGCTCATAATGGTCATCGCGGTTTTGGAAACTCGTAAAAGACGGGCTGTTCAAATCGGCATTGTCATAGCCTTTGACCGTCCTTTCGACCGTCTTAAAGCCGTCGATGATCGTGTTATCCTTCGTTTCTTTTCCTTGGGCAAGGGCGCGTTCCACGTCCATCCAGCGGAGATTGTGCTTTAAAACATTATTTTGCACGCCCCGGAGCTGGTCCTGGATATCCGCGCTCTGGCCGTACAGTTTTTTCAGTGAAGCATACTCTTTATCGGATAGAGGTTCTTTATCCAAATCGCGCACCGCCGTCCGGTAGCTGAAATTCCCGATATTAGTCAGAAATTCTTCCGTTTTATGAAAAGGCAGAAGCGATAACGGAAGTTGGCCGACATCCGCATGCGCTTCTGATGTCAGGCGCCATACTTCAGCCAGTGCCGGTGAAAGGGACTTGCGTGAGTTCATGGCGAGGGTGTTTCCGATTTCATCATGCAAAAGGTCCATTCTGTATGCAAGGTCATGAAAAGCCCTTTGATACGTGCTTTCTGCATTTAACAAGACCGCCTCTTTTTCACGGTGCTCTTTATATGCCCAGGCAGCAGTCCCGCAAAGCCCGAGGGCAAGCACAACAATCATTGCCCGTTTCAGCATATTCATTTCCCCCTCTTATTTACAAAAAATATGTTTGCCGATTCGTTTGATTTGCGGCCTTGACCAGATCCACTTGCTTGTTGCGGTCGCCGGATTAAAATAATACAGCGCATTACCGGACGGATCCCAGCCATTGATCGCATCGAGGACGGCTTTTTTTGCCGTATCATTCGGCGCAAGCCAGATCTGCCCGTCGGAAACACAGGTAAACGCACCCGGTTCGAAAATCACCCCCGAGATGGTGTTTGGAAAAGACGGGCTGTCAATACGGTTTAAAATAACAGCCGCCACGGCCACCTGCCCTTCATACGGTTCGCCGCGCGCCTCCCCGTAAACCGCTTGCGACAAAAGGCGAATATCGTTTTGCGAAAATCCGTTCGGCACATTGGTAGCGGTTTGGACGGGTTTTTTGGCTGCCGTTTTCGGTGCCTGCTTTTTTGTGCCGCCGTAATACGTGAATTTTTTCCCGCTTGCAACCATGGACTTTACGTATGCCGCATCGTATTTTGACGCTTTGACGAGTTTCGCTTTGACGCCCGGGCCGGCGAGGCCGTCAACAGGCATTCCGTATGCCTTCTGGAAATTTCTTAAAGCCCAGTAAGTGCTGTAACCAAACACCCCGTCAATCGTTCCTTTATAGTAACCGATGTACTGCAGCCTCGCCTGCAGTTCAATCACATCATCCCCGACCGCTCCTTTTTGAATCACCTGATTCGAAAACGCCCGGGCCGTCCCGCTTGTGCCAAAAGAAAACAAGGCCAATACGGCACAAAGCAGCAACATGTATTTTAAGCGATTTTTTCCAATCATACCGCACCCCCCAAAAACTTTAAGCATTATCCGTAGTTTCTGGAGAAGGCGGCAATTTTATGCAAGACATAAAAAAACAACCGGCGATTGATCCGGTTGTTTTGCCCATTATCATAATTGTTGTGTCCCTGCCGCATCCTGCGCAAAATGTTTGGCAGAAAGGCTGTGCGCCTGCTTTGCTTTTTTCAGGCCGAGCCACCAAAGCCCGAGCATAAACGGTACCATAAAATACAGCCATTTTTGCTGGGTGAGCATGATCCAGTCGTAAAAACCGTGCAGGATCACCGGCACCATAAAAGAAAAAAGGAACCAGCACTTTTTGCGCGGGGAGAATCTGGATTTTCCCATATAAAAGCCCATCATGACACCGAAAATGGCATGGCTTGATACAGGAAGAAGCGCACGCCCGAACGCCAGGTCAACGCCGCCCGAAAAAAGCGATAAAATATTTTCGAGCGTGGCAAATCCGAGCGAGACGCTGACGCCGTAAACGATGCCGTCAAAAGGTTCATCAAATTCCCGGTTAAAAAACACAATAGCGGCCAAACACAGCCACTTGCAAAGTTCCTCCGGCAAAGCGGAATGGAGGAAAGCATGCCAGATGCTGCCCGAAAAGAGATGCTCCCGTTCGAGGATAAACTGCAAAAACATAACCGGCAGCGTGACAAGCGCACCGTATAAAAACGCTTTTGCAACAACAAGTATCGGCTCTGGCTCAAACTGGTCCCGCAAATAAAAATAGCATAGCAGGGCAAGTCCGGGGGCGATGCCGGCTGACAAAAGGACAAGCATATCGAAACCTCGCTTTTTGCAAAACTCAAATGATCCGTGCCAAGTCATTTGTTTTCATCGTAACATGAAAAAGCCGGAAAAGAAATACTGCCCCCCGAAAAAACCCTTTAATTTCCTTTTTGCAAGAGAGCCTCCCGGTTTTTGATCGCTGTGGCAATTACACCGCCATGGAAACGTCCGTTTTCAATAAAAATCTCATTGGCATTGTTTCCGGCAGCAAGCACGCCCGCAATAAAAATCCCTTCAACATTCGTTTCCATTGTCTCTTCGTTGTAATGCGGGCGGCCTGTTTCCGGGTCAACGTCCACTCCCATTTTCCGCAAAAACGTATGATCCGGATGATAACCGACCATCGCAAATACAAAATCATTCCGGATCTCTTTCACTTCTCCGCCTGCTTCGTATACAACGCTCTGTTCTTTAATTTCTTTTACGTGCGCCTGAAATTCCATTTTCACTTTCCCGTGGCGGATAAGCGAATCAAATTCAGGCAATATCCACGGTTTAATGCTTTCGGAATAATGATCGCCGCGGTACAGCACGGTCACACGGGCACCCGCCTTGTGAAGCTCAATGGCAGCGTCCACAGCCGAGTTTTTTCCGCCGATCACACAAACATCGGTGTCAAAAAACGGATGGGCTTCTTTAAAATAATGGTACACTTTGTTTAAATCTTCCCCCGGAACATCCAGCCTGTTCGGATTGTCGTAATAGCCGGTTGCGACGACCACATAAGGCGTCTCATATTGGCCTTTTGTCGTCGTAATGGAAAAGGTTCCGCGTTTCTTTTCGACACGGAGCGCTTCTTCAAACCGGTGGATGCGAAGGGCCTTCAGTTTCGCCACTTCACGGTAGTATGTAAGCGCTTGGTTGCGTTTCGGCTTTAAATTTTCGGTAATAAACGGCACATCACCAATTGCAAGCCGGTCGCTTGAACTGAAAAAAGTCTGGTGCGTCGGATACCGGTAAATCGCATTGACGACATTTCCTTTTTCCAGTATAAGCGGATGTTTCCCGATTTCCTGCAGGCTGATTGCAGCAGCCAATCCGCAAGGGCCGCCGCCGATAATAATACAATCTTCTTTTCGCATGTTTGTCCACTCATCCTTTTTTCGTATCTGCCTTTTCGTTTTCATCCGTTTATTTAAAAATCTCCCACCGTGAACACGACAGGAGATTTCAGCCTTTCCTTCTTCTGAACCTGTAAAGCCCCGTTTGCTGCCCAGCTGGAGCCGGCTTTCGGAAACTCTAAATCCAGCCTCTGAACCGCGAAGCTTCCGCCACTCTTCTCACACCGATCATATAAGCGGCAAGCCGCATGTTCACCCGGCGTGAGCGGGAAGTATTGTAGACCGTATTAAACGCCTGGACAAGCACTTTTTCAAGCTTTTCTTCCACTTCTTCCTCCGTCCAGTAATACCCCTGGTTATTTTGTACCCATTCAAAATACGAAACTGTGACGCCCCCTGCAGATGCGAGCACATCCGGAACGAGCAGAATGCCGCGGTTGGTTAAAATTTCGGTTGCTTCAAGCGTTGTCGGACCGTTTGCTGCTTCCACCACGATTTTCGCCCGGATATTATGGGCGTTTTCTTCTGTAATTTGGTTTTCAATGGCGGCCGGAACGAGAATATCGCAATCCAGTTCAAGCAATTCCTTGTTCGTAATCGTATTTTTAAACAGGGTTGTAACCGTCCCGAAACTGTCGCGGCGGTCGAGCAAATAGTCAATATCGAGGCCTTCCGGATCATGCAGCGCGCCGTATGCGTCGGATATGCCGATCACTTTTGCGCCCGCATCATGCATAAATTTTGCAAGGAAACTTCCGGCATTGCCGAACCCCTGAATGACAACCCTGGCGCCTTTTAAATCAATCCCTTTTTTTCTGGCCGCTTCACGGATGCAGATGGTTACCCCTTTGGCCGTAGCGGATTCGCGGCCGCGCGAACCACCAAGCACAAGCGGTTTTCCTGTGATAAAGCCCGGCGAATTGAATTCGTCAATCCGGCTATACTCATCCATCATCCAGGCCATAATTTGCGAATTTGTAAACACGTCCGGTGCCGGAATGTCTTTCGTTGGGCCGACAATCTGGCTGATCGCCCGGACATAGCCGCGGCTCAAATTCTCAAGCTCGCGGAAAGACATTTTCCGCGGATCGCAGATAATGCCACCTTTTCCTCCCCCATACGGCAGATTCACAATGCCGCATTTCAGCGTCATCCAGATAGATAAGGCTTTCACTTCATTTTCCGTCACATCCGGGTGAAACCGGACGCCTCCTTTGGTCGGGCCGACAGCATCATTGTGCTGCGCGCGATACCCCGTAAAAATCTTAACCGTACCATCATCCATTCTGACGGGAATTTTAACCGTTAACATACGGACCGGCTCTTTTAAAAGTTCGTATACTTCTTCAGGGTATCCAAGCTTTTCAAGAGCTTCGTGAATAATTGTCTGTGTCGATTTCAGCACATCTCGACTTGCTTCCATTGTTTGATGATCTGCGCCCTTTTCGGCTGCCATTATCGCAAACCTCCTAGATACGAAAGAAATATCTGCTATCAAATTTAGTATACAACTTTCCCCAGCAGATGAAAACCTGAAAAAACATGGCGGACGGTTACGGGAAATGCTTCAGGAGTTCCGCAAGCGCATTTTCCTCAAACACCGCGATCCCGTATTCCCGGACCATAAACGGGGAAATCCGGGCGCGCTCGCCGTATTCAAGAATAAGCGGCGCATTTTGTGTTCCCGGTTTTTGCAGCAAATAATACTGGTCTTCGAATATATAAAGGCTGCACGCGGAAATCCGGCCGATCTGGTTTAAAAAGCCCGCAAGCGCAATCACTTCCTCAATCGATGGAAAAAAGTAGGCTTCTTCCTGTTCCAGCGTTTCCGGATCCGCCCATTCGCCCGGATCCGCGTCGTCCGCTTCGCCCACTGTCAGAATAAACACCAATTCCTGGACATTAAATGAATAGATTTCAATGGTCAGCATATCGCTTTCGCCGACATGGTAAGCCTGATCCGCCAACTCCAGCATTTCTTCAAATAAATGATTCCAAATGGGCGAGTCGAGATCGTTTTCCATAATACCGCGTTCCGATAACTCTTCAAACGTAATGGAGTATTTAATTTTATTGGATGAAATCCGTTCCAGCTTCATTGATTTCCGCCCCCTGCATACGGATCTTACCTTATCGTATGCGGAAGGGGAAAGATGGTTCATGATGGCCGCCTGCTGCTTTCGATCGTAATTAAATGGGCTTCCGGTTTTGCACAAAGCCTGAGTGGAACAAGTGTCGTGCCGTAACCGTTGCTTATGAGGTGGATGACATTGCGCACTTTTCTCACCCCGCCGCGCCTGTAACGGCTAAGGCCGAGAATACGAATCTGCCCGCCGTGCGTATGGCCGCTCAGCATCACATCGATATTGTCCCATTCATGAAGCTGGTGGATCATTTTCGGGTTATGGCTGATTAAAATCCGGAGATCGTCCGGCTGCACCGATTGAAGTGCTTCATCGAGATTTTCGTTTTCCGTCGTCAAATCATCCACGCCGATCAGCGCAATTCGTTTTTTCCCGTTTACATATACAAAATCCGCCGCGTTGCGCAGCGTGCGGACGCCGGTTCTGGCAAAAACGGTCGCGAGCGCTTCGCCGTCCGCTTCATAATCATTATTTCCCCACACAAAAAATACCGGGCCAATTTTTTTCAGCAACCGCAAATTTTCCTCTGTTCTGGAAAGCGGAACCCCCTTTTCCAGCAAATCTCCCCCGATTATTGCAAATCGTGCTTCTCCTGTTGCCTCTTCGACCAGCCTGGGATCAATTTTGCGCCGGTGGATATCAGAAATAAAGAAAAAAGTGCACGGCTCCTCTCCGGCCGGATACTCATCAAGCAAAAACCGGTGCCGGATGAGCCGATTTAACGATGCTTCATAATGCATATACATCAATAAAACAATGCCAAGCAAAAAGGCAATCGATAAAAATGCAAACATACACGAGTGCTCCTGTTCCGCCGGGTGCTGGCCGGCACAAACGAAATTTTCTGCAATCCCTATCCGTATTATATCTTAATCATGGCAGATAGAAAGCATTCCGGCATTGTTTTTGACATAGCGGGAGAGAACCGCACATAAAATGAAAAAGACTTTTAAATGTCAGGAGGACTGAGATGAAAAACCATTATAAAACGTATCATCCCTTTATCGGACCGTTTGACCCCTGCCCGCCGATAACCGAAAAAGTTTACTCCACCCCGCCGAATTTGTATTTAGGGTTTCAGCCCCCGAACCTTCCGCAATTTGCACCGCAGGAAGCGTTAAGGCGCGGGACGCTTTGGAGGCCGCTTTATGACCCGTATTACAGCCCTTATGAACGGGCAAAGGAGGAAACCGATTGAAGCAGCTGCCAAAAGAGTATTACACAAGGCTTGAAGAACTGCAGGCCCTTGATTTTGCAATTGTGGAGCTGAACCTTTATTTGGATACCCATCCCGATGATCAGGCAGCGATCGAACAGTATAACACTTTTGTCCATGCCAGGAAAAAAGTCAAAAGAGCATTTGAAAAACAGTTCGGGCCGCTGACAAACTTCGGGCACAGCTATTCGCCAACGCCTTTCCAGTGGAAAGAGCCGCCGTGGCCATGGCAGGTATAAGCAAATAAAGGGGGAAAACGTTCATGTGGATCTATGAGAAAAAATTGCAATATCCCGTCCGGGTCTCAAGCTGTAACCCGAGACTTGCGAAACTTTTAATCGAACAATACGGCGGAGCGGACGGAGAGCTTGCGGCAGCGCTCCGGTATTTGAACCAGCGCTACACCATCCCGGATAAAGTGATGGGGCTTTTAAATGATATCGGTACGGAAGAACTGGCCCATCTTGAGATGATTGCGACGATGGTCTTAAAATTAACAAAAGATGCCACGCCGGACCAATTGATTGCTGCCGGCCTTGACGCGCATTATGTTGACCATGATAAGGCACTGCATTACCATAATGCCGCAGGGGCCCCATGGACAGCCACCTATATCCAGGCAAAAGGGGACCCGATTGCCGACATCTATGAAGACATTGCCGCCGAAGAAAAAGCGCGGGCTACGTATCAATGGATCATCAATTTAAGTGACGACCCCGACCTAAATGACGGGCTCCGCTTTTTAAGGGAGCGGGAGATTATCCACTCGCAGCGGTTCCGCGAAGCCGCGCAAATTTTAATGGAAGAAAGAGACAGAAAAAAAATTTTTTAGAAGATGCCGGGGCATCTTCTTTTTTTCGGCGGCTTTTAGTCTCCGTACCTGTTCCGGTGAATGGCTACTTGTTCTCGTGGTATAAATTAATATCAAACTCTTTTTGCATCATTTCGAATACAAGGTGGCGATCCTTCCAGCTTTCCCCTTTCCATAAATCTTTGCTTTTATCAATAATTTCGCAGCGGAGCGCATGAAATTCTTTTTCAGCCTTTTCCCGCTTGTCAAACAAGATTTTGCTCATGCCCCAAAGCGCAGCGGCCAAAAGCAGGAAAAACAGGTGAAACGGGCTTTCAGAAATACCGGAGAAAACGGAGAACACGGAACCGGCATTTTCAAAAGACCTGTAAACATAGTAGGCCCATGCGCATGTGTAGAGCATGCTTGTCCAAAGAAAAACAAGATGCCGCTTCCGCAGGCGGTCAAATTTTTTTTTGCGTTTGACAGCACTTTGCAGCATCTGCTTTGTCGCCGCATCTGTCCCTTTTAGCCCGGTGATGGACGGCTCCATACTGATCCCCCCTCACTCTACTATATGCGGCAAGGGACAGATCCATGACAAGCAGGCAGCTGCCCTGTCCTGAAATTTCGCCGGCAGATTCTCCTCTTTTTGGGGCGCCATTTATCGCGGGATGGGCATCTATCTGAAAAACAAAAACGTATAACAGATGTAAACGGCAATTGGCACTAAAATAAAAATGACAGCCAATAGGTTCACAAGCGGCAACCGGGAGCGGGATTCCTTTTCGGTACTTTTCCGCTTTTCTGCCCGCGAAACGGCCGCCGCCGTTTGTTTCTCCGTTTTTTCCTTTGCTTTGCCGGCCGGTTCAAGCTTTTGCCGCCGTTTTTCCATTTCAATGATATATTTTTCGTCTGACATGGCTTCCCCTTCCCCACATCCGGACTAAATCCCCTGTTTTTTGATGCGGATACCTAGTAAACAATCGATTGTAAAATGCATGATGATGACCGCCGGAAGATTTTCATGAGAAAGCACATAAACGGCACCAATCCAAAAACTCAAAAGCAGCACATTCGCGATTAAATACCAGTGGCCAAAATACCGGATATGCATGAGTGCAAAAATAAGGCTTGCTGCCGGCAATCCAAAATGCGTCTGGATGGCGCCCCGAAACAAGAGCTCTTCCGCCACCGCGATCAGCGCCGTTAAAGCAATAATAGACGGAACCGAACGGGTTTTAAAAATCCGCTCATTCACGCCCCCGTCATCATAATACGCTTTCGGGAGCCATTTCATGAGCAAAGTATCCGCAAAAACGACAGCAACTCCGTTTAATAAACCGTATGCACATTTCGCAAATGACATACGAAAGTGCTGAAAAAATGCTTTGCCATCCGGAAATAACAGAAATCCGAGCAAAGCGGCAGCAAACAGGAGAATCAGCTGTGTCAAAATTAAGTGAAAAGTAAGTTCCCGGTCTGTGAGTTCCTTGATCAAATCCGCCTGTTTTCTTCGTGCCATTTTTGTTCCCCTTTTCTGAATAGGTCCTGCAAAAGCAATTCCCATGCAGGAACGGTTTCGAGGGTGCCCCCGCTTTTTTGATTGCTTTCATATAAGGCTGTTTCAAGGCCGCAAATGTCACAGCACGCTTCATTGCCAGCAGCGGGCGGTTCACCGAAATACCGTAAAATTTCCGAGCGGCGGCATGACGAAGACCGGACCATCTGCACCATTTCCTTTAACTTCCGGCGCTTGTACGCCATCCGCTCGTTCCGGATGGCTGCAACCTCCCGGGTCCATGCTTCTTCCGGCAGGTTAAGCACTCTGTGGTGCAGCAGAAACCGGAGTTGCGGTTCCGTGCATCCAAGCGCCGCCCCGGCTTCCTTCAAATCTCCTTTCCATCTGCTGAAAGCGGCCAATTGTGCATCAGTCGGAAGCTCAGCCTCGATCAGCTGAAGCGGGAGCCGTTCATCCCCTTCCGTATACAAAAGGACGGCAATGCTCGGAAGCCCGTCCCGCCCGGCTCTGCCGATTTCCTGCAGATAGGCTTCCATCTGCAACGGCAGGTGAAAATGGATGACAAAGCGGATATCTGCTTTGTCCACCCCCATGCCAAACGCGCTTGTCGCACAAATGATCTTGATCTGTCCGTAAATAAACTGCTGCTGGATCAAAATTCTTTGCTCCTGGTCAATGCCGCTGTGATAGGCGGCCGCTTCGGCGATCCCCTCCTGCCTTAACCGCGCCGCCATTTCCTCAGCCGCCTTTTTGCTTGAAAAATAGATGATGCCGGGCTTCTGCAAGTTTTTCGCATAGGCAACTAGTTTTTCCTCTTTTTCGCGGTATGAAGGAATCCGGTCTATTTTAATGGCGATATTGGGCCTGTTGACAGAATAAATAAACCGGTTTGGGTCTTTTAAGCCAAGATACTTGCAAATATCGTCCCTCACCTGTTCTGTTGCTGTGGCGGTCAGAGCTAGGGTAAGCGGTGTGCCCAATTGTTTCCGGACTTCGCCAAGGTTTAAGTATTCCGGCCTGAAATCATGACCCCACTGGGAAATACAATGCGCTTCATCGACTGCAAAGAGCGCAGTCCGGATGGTTTTTAATTTTCCGAGGACATGGCGGTTGTGCAGCATCTCCGGCGAGACAAAGATGAATTTGAAAGCGCCCAGATGCGCAAGGGCCGCTTCCCGCTCCGGACCGGTTAAAAACGAATTTAACGCAACCACACTTTTTTCGCCGCGCATTTTCATCTGCTCTGTCTGGTCCTGCATGAGCGATAAAAGCGGAGAAACAATGATGCAGGATCCGTCCAGCAAATAGGCAGGCAACTGGTAGCATAAAGATTTTCCGGTACCGGTCGCAAGCATCGCCAGTGTATCTTTACCGTCCAGCAGTGAACGGATGACTTCTTCCTGCCCTGGCCGGAATGCGCTGAACCCGAACTTACTTTTCAAAAAGCTTAAAAGATCCACTGCGGCCCATCCTTTCTGCCAATACAAGGCGAATATGGAAATACGGGATGTCCCCTACTTTTTCTTTAATCGGTTTTAATTTCTTTGTATTTAAATCAGCGGCTGCCCGGATGATCTTTTGTTCTTCATCCTTTGGCACATACCGGTTCAGCGGAAAATCCGGGACCGTTAACGCGATTTCAATCAAATGGTCTTCAATCGTGCTTTGTTTTAACCCTCTCAGCGTGCTGATTTCCGCAATCGTTTTCCCTTGCTTCAAGAAGCCAAATGTCACCGCGGCAGACCGGGTCAGTGGCAAGGCCTTTTGCACATCGTGAAGCATTTGGTATAAATACCGGAATGTTTCAGGATCTCCGAGGATGCGCCGGACGATAAAATGAAGCAAATGCAAAAACCGGTACCAGTACTCTACAGGATCAAGGTGCAGGGCGGAGGCAGCCTGCGTGATCGTATATCCGATCCGGCCCGCACCCGTCAACCGAAGGACAAAAATTTCAGGCTTTTCCGGCGGGCTGCCGGAAAACAGACGGTAAAATTCACGGTACAAATGCTCCGCTAACGCAATCCTGCTTTTTGCATGCTGTTTCAGCCAGTTTTTTGCCCAAGCCTGAAGAGCCGGGTCCCTTTGAACCGGATAATATACTTTATTTCCATACACTAAGTTGGATACGGCCTGGGTAATGAGATTCAACCTTTTCCAAAACAGATTTGCCGAATCCTGGTATTTCAAGCCGTCCAGGTAAGGAAACCGTTCTTCCATCCTGCCGGTTGCCAAAAGCAGGGCAGCACCTTTTTCTGTGACCACGCAGGCATCCGGGCCGCTTTTTTGCAGCAACCCGGCTTTTAATAGGGCCTCTACTTCGCGTGTGAAAGCCTCACGGGAAATAAATGGAAACGTTTGAAAGAGCCTGCCAATCTTGAAAAAATGGGAATCCTGGATCGTCTGTGCTGATTTTTTGCCGTTTAATAGATGAAAAACAGCATAAGGGGTGCGTTCTCCATTCAGGTTGCTGAAGCAATCCAGCAATACAGCCTGTAAAAAAGGCATCTGAATCCTCTCCTGTTCTTTAGCTGAAAAAAGGGGGAAGTGCAAGGAAAAATCGGGGGTTGGTTCTATTTTAACATGGAAACCGGCGATTTGTTTACCATTTTTTTCATTGATTCGACAGGTTTCACGAACTCCGCCAGCCCGCTATTGAAATAAGAAAAAAAGAGTTTTAAAATGAAGGAGAAACACCGGCATGCCTTCGTGCACATGACGAGGCTGCCCGTTTTTCTTTTCTGCCATGATTGAACAACGAGGAGGAATCAAAATGGCAAAGTTTACAATCGTGGACAAAGATACATGCATCGCTTGCGGCGCTTGTTCCGCCAGCGCTCCTGATATTTTCGACTATGACGATGAAGGGCTTTCTTTTGTGATTTTGGATGATAATAAAGGCACTGCGGAAGTCCCGGAAATATTGGAAGATGACCTGATGGATGCCTTTGAAGGATGCCCGACAGAATCGATTAAAGTTTCCGACAAGCCTTTTGATGGCGATCCGTTAAAATACGAATGAAAAAAAGCAGGCCGTTTGAGCCTGCTTTTTTTCATATTCTTTTCCCCCCAATGGCGGATGCTTTGTCAATCCAATTTTTCATTTTTGTAAACATGAGCATAAACAAAGCCGTCACGATGAGGCCTTTCACAAGATTAAAAGGCAGCACGCCCGCCACAATATACGCTTTTACATTCCCGACCGAAAAGTTCATGAAGTACAGGTAAGCCGGTAAAATGACGAAATAATTTAAAATGCTCATACATACCGACATGGATACCGTGCCAGTGACTAGACCTACAGTCATGCCTTTTTTTGTCCGCATCCGTTTGTAAATGAGATATGTCGGCAGGACGAACAGCATCCCTGCAAAAAAGTTTGCCACATTCCCGATCGGTACCCCTGCTTCACTGCCGAGTGATAAATAATTCAGGATATTTTTGATTAGTTCCGCTACAACAGAAGCCATCGGCCCGTAAAGAAGGGCTGCCACCAATACCGGAATGTCGCTGAAGTCCACTGTTAAAAACGATGGAAAAGGCGGAACCGGAAATTTAATAAACATCAGCATAAAAGCCAGAGCACTGAGCAACGCGACCGCAACGAATTGCTTTACATCCCATTTCTTCATTTAAACTTCCTCTCTCCTTGTGACCGATTTATCATCAAAGGAAGAAAGGTGCCGCGGACCAAAATGAAAAGCCCCTGACAAAATGTCGGGGGCTTTGTAATAGGCGAGTCCAAATAAGCGTTTAATACGTCATTAAACACTGGCAACCCTTATCTTCTCCCATCCAGACTATACTGTCGGTTTTGGAATTTCACCAAATCCTGCCGGAAATCCGGCTCGCGGACTGAAAGGCAACTGCCTTATCACCGCCGGTCGGGAATCTCACCCAGCCCCGAAGATAAATCGTATGAAATTTTGATTACAAGCTTATTATACATGCCGGCTGCCATTTTGTGAAGCATTCCGCATCACTTTCATTCATTTTTTATTTTCAGCACCTGGCCGGCCATAATCCGGTCCGACCGCAATTTGTTCCAGCTTTTCAGCCTTCCCACGCTCGTATGAAAATGGAGGGCAATGTTCCAGAGCGTGTCGCCTTTTTTCACAGTGTAAGCTGCAGGCTGAGGGACGGTGGAAGCAGCAAAAACCCCGTAAGGATCATGGGTCTTGGCGGAAACCGTCTGGCCCGGCGCGCCTGGTCCGAAGATCAAAAACGGGTCAATGGCGTTTTTCTTATCCGGCGTCCATGGCCCGTTATGCACTTCAAAATGAAGATGGATACCAGTTGAATGGCCGGTCGAACCCATATAGCCGACCACCTTTCCTTTTTCAACATGCTGCCCCGCTCTCACTGCCCTTCCGGCAAGATGGGCGTAAACCGTTTCATAACCGGACGGATGGCGGATAAAAACAACATGGCCGTAGGATGCGGACAGATAGGAACGGATAACGGTACCTTCTTGGGCGCTGAATACTTTTGCGCGGTATCTTCCGGCAATATCAAGCCCTTTATGTGTGCCGTATCTTGTGTTAAATGTGTCGGAGATCGTCCCTGCCGCCGGAAAAATCCAGTCTTTTGTCGCTTCATGGATAACCGACCCGGATGCGGCTACGTCATTTGCCGAACAGGCAAACCCCAGGCATGCAGCTGTCAATGAAACGAAAAGGCATATTTTGATGTATGCCGGCAATTGATCCACCCCATTTTCATTTTTTCAATTCCGTTTCAAGCAAAGCCATCTTCTAAGATGCGCAAAAAACGGGAAAATATACAAAAAAAGGCAGACCCGGCGCAGAGGTCAGCCTTTTTTTGGAAGGAAAAATGAAAAGGTGGTCCCTTCCCCTAATTTGCTTTTGACAAAGATCCGGCCACCATGCCCTTCGACAATGTTTTTGGCAATCGCAAGGCCCAGCCCTGTTCCCGATTTGCCGCGCGTCCTTGCTTTATCCGCTTTGTAAAAGCGTTCAAATACAAACGGCAAATCTTCATCCGGAATACCGGATCCGTTGTCTTCGACGTGTACATATACGCCGCCGGGTGCTTCTTCCTCTTTTACTTTGACGTAACCGTTCGGGGAAGTATGCCGGAGGGCGTTATCAATTAAATTCGTCAGCACCTGTTCAATCCTGTCGGCATCGATTTCAAGGGTGAGATCGCTGTCCGAAGTCTCGCAAACGAGGTCGATTCCTTTTTCTTTCGCGATGCCGTTAAATTTATGTGTCACTCTTTCGATGAAACTGTTGAATGAGACCGGCTCCATTCTAAACGAAAAATGCCCTGCTTCCATTCTTGCCAGATCGAGCAGCTCATTGACAAGCCGGCCGATCCTGAGCGTTTCATCGTAAATGATTTTGGCAAATTCTTTCTTTTCTTCTTCACTTGCCGCAATATCATCAATGATCGCTTCGCTGTATCCCTGCAGCATGGCAACCGGCGTCCGCAATTCGTGCGAAACGTTTGCGATAAAATCATCGCGCAGCTTGTCCAGCTTCCGTTCTTCCGTCATATCGCGGATAATGGTGACAACGCCGCGGATCCGAGACAAATTATAAAGCGGGCTTGCAATCATAACATAGTACCGGCCGTTGATTTCAATTTCATCCGTCTGTTCTTTCTCCGTTTCGACCACTTTTGCAAGCAATGCGGACAGCCCTTCAGGAAGTGGAGCATCTTTTGCAGCCTGGTTATGATACCAGTTTTGAAGAAACATCTCAGCCGGCGGGTTCATGATTAAAATGGCGCCGTCCCGGTTAAAGGTCAAAACACCATCGGCCATGCTGCTTAAAATATTCCGCAGCTGCTCTTTTTCCTGCTTTAAGGCGTCCATATTAAATTTAAGCTGTCGCCCCATCGTATTAAAAGCGGTCGCCAGTTCCCCGATTTCATCACGGGTTAAAATCGGCACCTTTTTGTCAAAACGCCCTTTTGCCACTTCAAAAGCCGCTTCCCGCATTTTATGCAATGGCCCGCCAATCCTTTTTGAAAGGAAGAAAGCAAAGCCGGTCGTTAAAATAATGGCAATGCCTGCACCGAGCAAAATGATTTTTGTCGTTTGCCGCGTCATTTCCTGAAGCACTTCCAATGACTGGTAAACAAATACCGCGCCCGGTTCTTCCCCCTTCACATGAAGCGGGACGGCCGTCACAATCACATGATGGTACTTATTGCGGGAAGACCCGCCAGAAGGGGTTAACTCTTTGCTCACTTTCTTCTTTTCGCTAAACACTTGGGACAGCTGCTTGTCCTTTAAAATCGACGCGTACGGGATCCCTTTGTATGATTTGGAACCGGACGGATAAAAGATATCATTTTTGCGGTAAACGATCATGACTTTCTCGTTTTGGTCCAGAACGCCGAGGGCAATTTCTTTCCCGATCTTTCCGCTTGGGTGCTCCTCCATAATCCTCGAGATTTTTTGCGCCGTATTAGACAAATCCTGCTCAATCTGATTGATATGGTATTCTTCAAAAAACTTGAGCAACAGTACCGTCAGGATGAGCAGAACGCAGGCAACCATCAGCAGAATGGTCATCCACAGTTTCCCGACAACCGTCCGCCAAATTCTCATTCCGGCGCAACCTCAAATTTATACCCGACGCCCCAGACGGTAACGATCATTTTAGCCGCGTTTTCGCTCACTTTATTCAATTTTTCCCGCAAGCGTTTGACATGCGTATCCACCGTACGGAGATCACCGAAAAATTCATAATGCCATACTTCTTTTAAAAGCTGTTCGCGGTCAAACACTTTATCCGGAGATTTGGCGAGAAAATAAAGCAGCTCATACTCTTTCGGGGTCAGATTGACTTCCTTTCCGTCCGCTGTGACGCGGTGAGCATCATTGTCAATGGTAATATGCGGGAAAACGACAATGTCTTTTGCTTTTGTATCCGCGTTTAAGAAACCCGTTTGCAACGACCGGCGGAGCAGGGCTTTCACCCGCAGTACCACTTCGCGCGGGCTGAAAGGTTTTACAATATAATCATCCGCGCCAACTTCAAATCCTTCCACCCTGTTGGCTTCTTCGCCTTTAGCCGTCAGCATGATCACGGGCGTCATTTTCTTTTCGTGCAATTCCTGGCACACTTCAATGCCGTCTTTGCCCGGCATCATAATATCGAGCAAAATGCAGCTGTAGTCTTTTTCAAGCGCCATTTTCAAAGCGGTATCGCCGTCTTCCGCTTCATCTATCGTGTAATTTTCCCTTTCCAAATACATTCGTAACAGGCGCCGGATCCTTTCTTCATCATCAACCACTAAAATTTTTACATCCTCATCCATGGCTATTCCTCCTCAGTCAATATCAGCCGCCTGCTGCGAGCAAGATTCATCCAGCCGGTAAAATCCTTGCGGGCTTCCCGGGGCCATGCAAGCCGCCCGCATCCCCGGGTGGGGCTCCCGGGGATGCGCAGGATTCAAAAGCTTACAAAATCAGGCATACGAATGCAGCCCAGCAATGACAAGATTTACTGCAATCAGGTTAAACAGAATAATGGCAAAGCCAATGACGGCCAGCCAGGCGGATTTTTCACCTTGCCAGCCTTTTGACATGCGCAAATGGAGAAAAGCGGCATAAAACAGCCACGTAACCAGTGCCCACACTTCTTTCGGGTCCCAGCTCCAAAATTTGCTCCAGGCAATTTGTGCCCAGATCATCGCAAAGATTAACGCGCCGAGCGTAAACACCGGAAACCCGATCAATACCGAACGGTAGCCGATCTCATCCATTAAATCCGCATTTATATTTTTGGTGAGCGGTTTTAACAGCGCGCCGATCCGCTTTCTGGCCGCCAACCGGACCAGCACGTAAAGAATGATGCCGCTCAAAACAGACCAGAGCACCGTGTTCAGTTTGACGGCATTGATAAAGGCCGGCACATAAAACCACGGCGTCATTCTCCCAGCTGTTAAAAGTTCCCCGCCATGCGGCCCGATAACAGCCGGCATATGGTAGACGAGGGCATTTTCCCCCGTGTTTTTTGCCCCGTTGCGGTCAATCCAGCTGAAATCCACTTTGTAATGAAACAAGCCGAAAGCGGATTTTGCAACAATAAAACCGGCGATGCAGATTAAACAAAGCATAACAAATTCCAGCCAGAAAGTCTGCCGGTTTGATTTTTGCTGATCAGTGCTTTTCACAAGGTAAATCAGCCCGGCAGCAAAACTGACAGCAAGAATGGCCTCCCCGGCGGCCGCCGTTGTCACATGAATCTGCAGCCAGTAGCTCCTGAGAGACGGCACGAGCGGATTGATGTCTTTCGGGAACATGCTTGCATAGGCAATCAAAAGAAGTGCAACCGGCAAAGCAAACAGCCCGAGCACCGCACTCCTGTAAAGAAAATAAATGACCATAAAGGCTCCAACAAGCATCATACCAAAAAAAGTAGTGAATTCAAATAAATTACTTACAGGGGCATGCCCGGATGCGATCCACCTTGTAATAAAATAACCGGCCTGGCAAATAAACCCCGCAACCGTTGCGAAGATCGCAAAATTTCCCCACTTCGTTTTTTGCGGCCCAGTGCTTCCCTGTCCCTTTTTCGGTGTGCGGATCGCGCCGCCAAACAGTAAAGTGCCGATTAAATACAAAAGAAATGCGGCGAACAACAACCGGCTGCTCGTTTCGACCAGATTTTCCAATTTTCCCCCTCCTCATCCGATTGCTCCTGTCTGTTTAAGCCGTATGGGCCTGTTGCGGATTCTTCCGTTCTTTTCTGTCAACAAGCGCCGGCATGCCGGATGCGCTGAGCACCCATTCCAGCTCCCTTTTTAGCCCGTACCAGTTTTTATTTGTATGGGCTGCCAAAAGCACGGCGCCTTTCTCCCGCTTCAGCCAGAAACGGCGGTGATTCCAGTACGCGCCCTGAATGACCCCGATCATAAAGATCGCGCCCCCAACGGCCAGTACCCAGAGCGTCTCGTCTTTTCTTACGGCCAAAGCAGAAACATTCCGCGTTTCAAGCCCGGCAAAAGCCAGCTTGTAGTCATTTTTTCCGAGCGGTTCCACAGTCTGACGGATGGCAACAAAGCTTTTTTCCCCTTTCGGATGCTCCGGCGAAATTAAGCTAAAAAGAAAAGCAGGATTGTTTGGAATATACGAATCCGTTTGCGGCTCCCCGTTTTTGGCAAACCCTGTAAACGAAGGATAGTAGCCGAGCAGCTTGACTTTATAGCCGTTTCCGAGCGGGTACTCCGCCTTTGGATGGTACAGGTCAATTTTAAGTTTGCCGTATATTTTTTTATTCGACTTCTTCTCAAAAGCAAAAGACATCGCCTGGAATTCATCCAGCTTGTAATCCATTTGATACACGGCGTAATGTCCGAATTTCAAAGGCTTATTGACCTGGATGCGGTAGAATTTCACTTTTTTAAGCGGGGCGTCTTCCCCTAAAACGCGCTTTTTCCCCTGCTTGTAAAGCACGGCATCCGTCTCGAAATTTTTCGCAACATTGCCGACCCTATTCAGTGCCGATTCAAAATTTTGATTGTCTTTTTTGCTGTAAACTTGCAGCTTGAATTGCTTGTTCAGGAGCACATACTGCCCGTTTGTGCCGGGGAGCACCGCTTTTTCTCCTTCCCTCACCCAGACCAGTTCATCGACATACATGCCGGGAACAAAGCGGAGCATAGAGCCGCAAAGAAAGATGATCAATCCGATATGGTTGACGTACGGCCCCCAGCGGGAAAACCGATTTTTCTCGGCAAATAAGTTCCCGCCTTCTTCGCGGATTTTATAATGTTTCGCTTCAAGCCGGTGTTTGACCTGTGCATAAGCGGCGTCATCGATGGCCCCTTCCTTTTTCACGTACAGGCGCTGCCGCTTCAGAAACCCTTCATGGCGCGCTGCTTTCTGGTTTGAGAGGGCGCGGCGCAGCGGGATAAAGCGGTCAAGGCTGCAAATGACGAGCGAAACGCCGATCAGGGCGATGAAAAGCAGATACCACCAGGAATTGTACAGGTTATCAAATCCGAGCGTATACCAGAGCTTGCCGAACCAGCCGTACTGATTCTCGTAATACTCGGACGGGTCGACATTGGAAGGGATATAGTCGGCCTGGGGCAGCACAGTGCCGAGTGCTGACGCAATTAACGTCAGGACAATCAGCCAGACACCGGTTTTTACGGACGAAAAAAAATTCCAGATTTTATCCACCGGCGTTTTTTTATACACTTGCGACCTGCGCGCGCTTCCTTCATACCGCATATCATGGAGGACTGCCGCCTCCGCTTCTGCTGTCAGCGCTTTCCCGCACGACTCGCACAAAACGGTCCCGGGAGGATTCACATGTCCGCACTCACATTTTATATCCTTCATTGTCTCTCTCCTCGGTTATGGTTTGATCATATCCATCATGTCCTGAATGTCTTTTTTGGAGAGGTTTTGGTTTCCAATGATCACTTTTTTGACTTTCCCGTCCGGCCCGATCAAAAAGGTTGTCGGAAGGGGGTCGATGTGATACGCATGCTGGACATCACCGTTTTTATCAATCAGCACCGGGAACGTAAGCCCGTACTGTTTCACGAATTCGTCCACAAGAAAGCGCGTATTTTTTACGTGGACGGCAAGAATTTCCACGCCTTTTGGTTTATAGGACGAATAGAGTTCATTCATATAAGGCATTTCTTTCTTGCACGGCTCGCACCATGTCCCCCAAAAATTCAAAAGGACACCTTTCCCTTTATAATCAGATAACCGGTACGTTTTCCCATTCAAATCTTTCAGGATAAAATCAGGGGCCTTATCCCCCGCTGCAAGCGCTCCCCGCGACTCCTTCGTCGCATTTGCATACAGTGTGTAACCGACAGCCAATACCAAAACAGCGAGAATCGCGGCGCGGAAAATGAGACGTTTCTGTTTCGTTTGTGACATTGCTCCTCCCCCTGTCCAAAAGTGTCACACAACTCTCATACATTATAACATTTTTCTGTCCTTTTTCGCTGTTTTTTGAAGTTTTTGTGAACAAAATAAGCCCCTTAACTTGCGCTTTTATTTACGGGAGGCGCCGCCGTTTTCGGCAAGGGATCTTAACGTCTTGACTTCGTGCGGGGTGAGCTCCCTTTTTTCGCCCGCGTTTAATCCTTTTAATGTCAGCATGCCGTATGCTTCGCGCCGCAGTTTTTCAACCGGGTAGCCGAGATGTTCGAACATGCGCCTCACTTGCCTGTTTCTGCCTTCATGGATCGTAAGCTGGACGATCGCTTTCTTTTTTCGTTTGTCCATGGACAACAGTTTTGCCCTGGCAGGCGCAGTCATGCCGTCCTTTAGCCGGATCCCTTTTTCCAGCTGCTTTAATTCCTGCCTGGATGGAATGCCGGAAATCCTTGCAATATACGTTTTGTCGATTTCAAAACGCGGATGCATCAGAAGGTTTGCAAATTCACCGTCATTGGTGACTACTAAAAGGCCCGACGTGTCGTAGTCGAGCCGGCCGACCGGATAAACCCTTGCACCCGCATCGCGGAAATAATCGCTTACCGTTTTTCTCCCTTTGTCATCGCTGACAGTGGAAATCACCCTTCTTGGTTTATAAAAAAGGTAATATACTTTTTCTTCACGCTCAAGCGGAATGCCTTCCACTTCAATTTTATCCGACTGGGATACTTTTGTCCCCAGCGTTCTGACTGTCTCCCCGTTCACTTTTACTTTCCCTTCCAGTATCAGCTGTTCCGCTTTTCTCCGGGATGTGACACCGGCCTGTGCGATCACTTTTTGCAAACGTTCCATCCGTTACACCTCAATCTGTTTTGCTTAAACTATCCTTTAAGCATTATGGCATAACGTAAATAAAATGCAAAGCCGGACGAGCGAAACAAGCACCCTGAAATGACGGAGAAACCGTTTTTTCTTTTACCGCGTCAGAATAACAACAGCACCATGAAAATCGCAATCATAATCCCGAACAGATCGGCGAGCAGCCCGACTTTTAAGGCGTCCCCCATTTTCCGGATGCCGACTGCCCCGAAATAAACGGTTACAACATAAAGGGTGGTATCCGTGCTGCCCTGGATGACGGATGCCATTCTCCCGATGAGCGAGTCCGGCCCGTATGTTTTGATCAGATCCGCCATCAGGGCAAGAGCGGCATTGCCGGAAACCGGCCGGATCAAAGCAAGCGGCACGACTTCAGATGGGATACCGAGCAAATGCAGGGCCGGTTTTAAAAATCCGACAAAAAAATCGAGCGCCCCTGAGGCCCTGAAAATTGTGATCGAGACAAGCATGCCAACTAAAAAAGGAATGATGGAAAAGGCAATTTTAATGCCTTCTTTGCCGCCTTCCACAAATGTTTCGTAAGCCGGCACTTTTTTCCATGCGCTGTAAAGCAGGATAAATCCGACCATTGCCGGAATCAGCCAAATTGAAATCAGTGAGATCCATTTCAAAAACATCACTTCCTCCGTTTCGTCCGCCGGTGGTAAAAATAGCGGTCAATGCAAATGGCGGCAATGGTCGTTGCAAAAGTGGCGATGCAGGTCGGCGCCACAATCTCGGTCGGATGCGCGGAACCTGCATTCAGGCGGATGGCAATCACCGTTGCCGGAATAAGTGTGAGCCCGGATGTGTTTAAAGCAAGGAACGTGATCATTGAACGGCTTGCTTCCGGTTTCCTTCCGTTCAGTTCGTGCAGCTGCTCCATCGCTTTAATGCCGAGCGGAGTGGCGGCATTTCCGAGCCCAAACATATTGGCAATCATATTGGAGAGGATGTAGCCGAGTGCCGGATGGTTGTCCGGCACATCCGGAAACAATTTTTTTATCACCGGCCGGAACAGGCGGGAAAGTTTCGAAAGGAGGCCTGAAACTTCCGCAATCTTCATCATCCCGAGCCAGAAAACAAGAACGCTGATCAGGCCGATGCTGATCGAGACCGCATCGCGCGCGGATGTAAAAATCGCCTCGTTCACCGCCTGCATCTTGCCATTTACCGCCGCAAAAACGAGCCCGATCACGGCCATGCCGATCCAAATATAATTAACCATTGTTTTTCAGCCCCAATTGGATCCAAAATGTCTCTTTGAACTGTTCAAGCCATGTTTCTTTCTCTTTAACCGGCGTTTTCTGATAATAAATAGGCGTGCTCGCGATCACCTTTTCGTTTAAATAAACAATCGCCCTTCCGACGGTCTCCGGCACTTTTTCCGGGTCTTTCCACGAATTTTCAGGCTTTTTGATCCGGTATTCGACTTTTACGGCGTCTTCTTCTCCGGCTTTAAGCGGGTAGGTGATATCCCGTTTCACATAAACATGCTGTTTCAAATATTTCGTGCGGACGGCGGCAACCGGCCCCTCTTCCACAATCCGTTTCCTGTCATACTGGCTGAAGCCGTACTCATACATCGCAATATGGTCATCCCAGTCATCCGAATCGTTCAGGGTAACGGCGATGAGATTTTCGCCGCCTTTTGCCGCCGTTGTCACAAGTGTCCGTCTGGCCGCTTTCGTATAACCGGTTTTCCCGCCCGTACAGTACCGGTACTTTTCAGTCAGCAGCCGGTTTTTGTTCCGCCAGCCTTTGTAAAATTTCGTGCCGGTAATTTTCCGGAACTCTTTATTTTGCATCGCGTATTTCATTAACAGCGCCATATCGTAAGCGGTCGAATAATGGCGGCCACCCGGGTCTTCAAGGCCGTTCGGGTTAGCAAAATGGGTGTCATGCATGCCGATCTCCTTCGCTTTTTCGTTCATCATAAAAACAAAGCCTTCTATGCTGCCCCCGACATTTTCGGCAATGACATTGGCGGCGTCATTTCCCGACCGGAGCATGAGCCCGTAAACAAGATCCTTCATTTTCCATTTGTCTCCCGGTTTCAAATACAATGATGACCCCTCGGTACGTACGGCGCGGTTCGAAACGACAGCCTCCTTGTCCATTTTTCCCGATTCAATGGCCACTAGCGCCGTCATGATTTTCGTAATCGAGGCAATGCTTCTCGGTTCATATGCATCTTTTTCGTACAAAATCCGCCCTGTATCCTGGTCCATTAATATCGCGCTTTTTGCCTGCACAGACGGCGTATCAGCAGCAGCCGCTCCGGGCGGAAGGGCCGAAAAAACAAGCACTGCAAGCGCCGCATATAGGAAGTACCGTTTCATAAAGAAGCTCCTTTTTTCAGCTTTTCCAAACCGCGTTTTGTACAAGTTTATGCACGGAACAGGAAGAAATAACCGGAATATGTGTGAGACGAAAAAAGCCTGCACCAATTTGGGCAAGCTTTCTTCACGGCGAAAATCCGTTTTCGCCTTTTTCTTCATGGAATTTTTCAAAAAACAGATCTGCTTCTTCCTGCGAAAATTCGTCTTCCGGCTGTTCGGGAAACGGCGGCAGTTCTTTTAAACTTTTCAGCCCGAAATGGTCAAGAAATTCTTTGGTCGTACCGTAAAGGATTGCCCGCCCGGCGCCTTCCTGCCTGCCGACTTCCTGGATGAGCCCTTTTGCCATCAGCGTCTGCAGCGGCCTTTCTGTTTTCACACCGCGGATTTCTTCGATTTCAATTCTTGTAATCGGCTGTTTATAGGAGATGATCGCCAGTGTTTCAAGTGCCGCCTGCGATAATGTATTCGTATTCGGGGATTCGACCAGTTTTTTTAAATACGGCGCATGCTCTTTTTTGGTTGCCAACTGGTACGTGCCGGCCAGTTCAATGAGCGTAATGCCGCGATCCGGGTCGTTTTCATATTGTTCTTTTAAACGCTTTAAAATTTCAACTGCTTCAAACTCTTCAATTTCCATTACATGGGAAATTTGCTTCAGGGAAAGCCCCTCGTCCCCTGCAACAAACAACAGGCTTTCGAGGATGCCTTTCCAATGGACGATTTCCATATCAATCCCCCTCTTTCCTTACAACGGTAATGTCACCGAAATTTTCTTCCTGTACCGCCATAATTTGATGGCGCTTAATCAGTTCCAGGACAGCCAAAAAAGTTACGACAATTTGTTCTTTATCGTGAAAAGAGAATAAGTCGTAAAATTGGACGCTTCCCGGCGCCGTTTCCAGCTGTTTTAAAATTTCATCCATTCTTTCTTCGATCGAGATTTCCTGCCGTGTGATTTTGGTAAACAGCGGTTTTTGCAATTTTTTTCTGCGCAAAAGTTTATTTAACGCGCCGATCATATCATAGATCGTCACATTGGCGCCGATTTTTCTTCCATCTGCGTCCGACGCATACGCCGACAAATCGCTCGGCGGCTTGGTGAAGATTTCGCTGCGGCCGGCTTCAAGGCGTTTGAACGTGCTGGCTGCTTCCTTGTATTTTTTGTATTCGAGGAGGCGCTCGACAAGTTGTTCGCGCGGGTCTTCTTCCACCGTATAATCTTCATCCGGTTCATCTGGCTCCTGTTTTGGCAAAAGCATTTTGCTTTTGATCGCCAAAAGCGTGGCCGCCATCACAAGATATTCGCTTGCGACGTCCAGTTCAAGCTCTTTCATTGTATGGATGTAGTCCAAATACTGCTCGGTAATTTCAGCAACCGGAATATCGTAAATGTCGATTTCAAGCTGGTGGATCAGATGCAAAAGCAGATCGAGCGGTCCTTCAAACGCGCCGATTTTCACCTTATATTCCATAAAATTGTACACCGTTCCTTTTTCAAAGCGTCAAAATAAGTATAGCCTGAAACGTATGTATCTCCAATCAAAAGCGCGCAGATGGGCAGGAGTCCATACACGTTCCGGCGCGCCTACATAGTATACCATGTAATGACTGTTGAGGGAGGGGTTATCATGGCTGACGGTTTTGGCTGGGGCAGCGGATTTGCGTTAATTGTCGTGCTTTTTATTTTGTTGATCATTGTCGGCAGTGCGTATATCTGGTAACCGTAAAAAGGGCCTCCGGCATCATGCCGGCAGGTCCTTTTTGCCGTATCCGAAATAAAAGAAGACCCGGTCAGGACAGGTCTTCTTTTTCAGCACACTTATGGAAGAAGTCAACAATGTATTTATTCGGAACCACTTCTTTTCCTTCATACATTTGTTTTAAAGCCTTGACCATGCTTTTCCCGATTCCTTGGTCGCGATAAGACGGATTGACGGAAATATGCTGGATTTCCACTTTGTCCCCATCCAGTACAACCCCGATCAGGCCAACAATGTCATCATCCTCTTTCCATAAAAAAAGCTGCCACTTGTCTTCTGTTTCGTACAATTGCTTTGTTTGCTGCAGCTTTTTCAAATCTTTTTCATCTGGCATAAAGGACAACAGGCCCATTGCAATCTTATCGAAAGATTTTTTATACCGAATTAACATACTGAATCCCTCGTAATCATCCAATTTAATTCAAACGCTTTACTTATTAGTATATTCCTATTTCAGAGAAAGTAAACAAGGCACGTACAATATTTTCCAAAAGCAAGTCCGGAAAACAAGTGCCATCCGCTTTTCCGCCCCGGATTTGTCAAGAAAGCGGCACGCGCAGACGGAGATCATTGCGGATCAGGTCTTCGTACGTCTCCCGCTTTACGACAAGCTCATCTTTGCCGTTTTCGACAAACACAACCGGCGGGCGTGGGATCCGGTTATAGTTATTTGCCATCGAATAACCGTAAGCGCCAGTGCAAAATACGGCCAAAAGGTCATCGCTGCCTGTCTTCGGCAGCGGCAGATCCCAAATCAGCATATCCCCCGACTCGCAGCATTTCCCGGCAACGGATACGGTCTCTTCGCACTTATCAAGCGGACGGTTGGCCAGCACTGCTTCATATTTTGCGTCATAAAGTGCCGGGCGGATATTGTCGCTCATCCCCCCGTCAACCGCAATATATTTTCTGACATGCGGCACTTCCTTGCGGGACCCGACCGAATAAAGCGTCGTCCCGGCTTCGCCGACAAGCGAGCGGCCCGGTTCGATCCAGATCTCGGGAACCGGCAGGCGGCGGGAACCGGCCTGTTTCTTCACTTCTTTGACGATTTCTTCTACATAATAAGCAGGCGGAAGCGGATGGTCTTCTTCCGTATAGCGGATGCCGAAACCACCGCCAAGGTTAAGCACTTCCGGAAAATAACCGTACCTGGCATGCCACTCGTCCAGTTTATCCATAATTTTCTGCACAGCCAGGACAAAGCCGGCTGTTTCAAAAATTTGCGATCCGATATGGCAATGCACCCCGAGCAATTTTATCCAGCCGGATGAAAGCACCTGCTTCAGCGCCGCCTCCGCCTGCCCGTTTTGCAAGTCAAAACCGAATTTTGAATCTTCCTGGCCCGTTAAAATATAATCATGCGTATGGGCTTCAATGCCCGGTGTGACCCTTAAGAGCGCGGAAACTTTGCGGCCTTTTTCAGCGCACAAGTTTTCCAGCATGTCAAGCTCGTAAAAATTATCGGCAACGATGCAGCCGATTCCGGCATCAAGCGCCATTTCCAATTCTTCCCGGCTTTTATTGTTGCCGTGGAAATGAATGTGTTCAACAGGAAACCCGGCAGCAAGGGCAGTATACAGTTCCCCGCCTGAAACAACATCCAAAGACAGCCCCTCTTCATCTGCAAGCTGGATCATGGCAATGGCGGAAAAAGCCTTGCTGGCATAAGCAACCTGGGATTTGACGCCGAGTTTCCGGAATGTTTCCTTGAACGCTCTGGCCCTTTGCCGTATTAAAGCAACGTCATATACATAAAGAGGCGTTCCGTAACGGGCAGCGAGGCTTACCGTGTCAACACCGCCGATTTCGAGATGCCCCTTTCCATTTACCTTTACCGACCCGTTATGCTTCATGTTTTCAACCCCACCTAATATTCCGCCAATCGGGAGAGAAGCCTTCCCGGCATAAACCGGGGTAGGCTTCCCTCCCTTTCCTAGAGCTTTTGCGTTAATTTTCTACTAACTTTAACATAAAAACAGGCTTTCTGCAATAGTTTCAAGCTTCAGGCGGCTGGCGGAAGCGATCGACCGGGTGGACAATGCTCGGGCGGTACTTGGAGCCCGGAACCGGCCTTCTGAACAGGATTTGGAAAAATGCCTGCGGGTTAAACGGGATAAACGGCCAGAAATACGGCGTGTTCAACGGCCGGATGGACACGAGGAACAGCAGAAAAACGGTGCTGCCGATCACAAAGCCTTTGACTTTAAAAATTGCTACGATAATCAGTAAAATCATTCTCACAAGTTTATTCGCCACGCTCAGCTCATAACTTGGTGTGACAAAAGTGCCAATCGCCGCGGCGGATACATACAAAATGACTTCCGAAACAAACAGCCCGGCTTCAACCGCAATCTGCCCGACCAAAACGGCCGCAATCAAGCCCATGGCGGTGGCGAGCGGCGTCGGCGTATGGATGGCGGCAACCCGCATAAACTCAATGCCTAAATCGGCGATAAGAAGCTGAAGGACAAGCGGGACATGCGACTGCTTATTCGGCCCAATGTAATCCAGTTGCTCCGGCAAAAGCGACGGTTCCACCGCCACTAAATACCAAAGCGGCAGGAGAAAAAGAGAAACGGCAATCCCGAAAAACCGCACCCAGCGGATAAACGTGCCGACAGCTGCAGCCTGGCGGTATTCTTCGGCGTGCTGCATATGGTGAAAAACCGTTGTCGGCATAATCATCACGCTTGGTGAAGTGTCCACCAATACAAGCACATGCCCCTCCAGCAAATGGGTGGCCGCGACGTCCGCCCGTTCCGTATAGCGGATCAGCGGGAAAGGATTATAATTTTGTTTCAAAATAAATTCTTCTACCGTTTTATCTGCCATCGTAATTCCGTCAATATCAATCGCCTTCAGTTCTTTTCTGACCGTTTCGATGACTTCGGGATCTGCCACGCCTTCAATATAAGCAATCGATACATCCGTTTTCGAGCGTTCGCCAACTTTCATCATTTCAAAGCGCAGCCGCTCATCGCGGATCCGCCGCCGCGTCAAGGCCGTATTGATAACAATATTTTCAACATAACCGTCACGCGCCCCACGGACGACTTTTTCCGTATCCGGTTCCATCGGCGTCCTTCCCGGATAACTGCGAACATCGATAATAAATGCTTCTTGTTTTCCTTCGACATAAATGGCGATCAGCCCGGACAGCACTTCATCGACCATTTCATCATAGGTTTTGACTTTTTCGACCTGCATATGGACGATGTAATTTTCAACAAGCTCATGCACTTTCCCGGAAGAAAATTTGCCGTTATTTAATCTCAGCAGTTCTCTCATAATTTGGATAATCGAAATCGTTTCCGTGAGCCCGTTGACATAGTACAGCTGGATTTCTGTATCAAGGACCTGGATTTTTCTGACACCAATATCATAACTGATGCCAAGTCCGACTTTATTTTTAAAAAATGCTTCCACTTCTGCCGGATTGGATGAAATCAGCCTTTTCCTGCCTGTTTCAGCCATGCTTGAACCCGCTCCTTTCCAAGATCAGTCGTACCGCTTTTTCTGTGATCGGGGCGCCGATATGATAATCGTCTTTTTTCGACATTTTGCCGACATCCCCGATGCCGACAATAATGGGCACGTCCAGCCGGTCAAGACTGTAAACCGTGTCCCCGTTGATTTTTTTCAAATCCATTTCCGGAATGCCGAATTTGTCCACCCCGTACGGCGTGATTTCACCGGTATTGTCAATGCACACATCCACCCTTGACCATTCGGCCTGATGGGTTTTCGATGCGACCGCAATCACGCCGAGCACTTCGATGCGCGGATGCCCGGCCACAAAAGTGAGCGCCTCTTCGCCGGGTCCCGGGCCGATCACCCCTGAATCATCGAACATGGCAAAAACAGGGTCTCCGGCCGCCTTGAGGATCAGGTCCGCGATCTGCTCCCCACAAAGCCGGGTTGGATTTCCGTATGATTGTGAAATACAGCGCCCGCCCATTTTTTTCGCGACGCATTCGATTGCTTTTTTCGCATACTCATCCCCGTCCGTGACAAGGATCACCCGCCGTTTTTCCCCCATGCCGGTTGTTCCTTTCTTAATGATTTACATAATAAAGCCATTGAAATAAAGCGCCAGCCACCTTCCCGAGCACGATCGCCATCAATGCGCCGGCAAGACGCCCGTCCATTCCAATTCTTTTGGAAAAAATTGGGATGACATTGACCACTTCTGTGAGCGCCGCAGCAAGCATGCCGACAAACAGGCCGCAAAACAACCCGACAGGCGCCGCAACGATTGCTGAAAGCCGGCCGCCTGCGTCACCAAGCCCCCACCATGTCCCGGACAGCACCCCGAATACAACTGCCCATTCGTATGATTGGATGAACCGTTCTGTCCTGGACAGCTGGACAAGCCGCGGCACAATGCCAAGCACCGTTAAAAAAGCCACATACCCGCAGCCGACCACAAGCCCGCCGCCGAGCCCGCAAAACACGGTGAAGATTTGCTTAAGGATGGTCAAAATGTTTCATGTTCTCCTTATTCTCATTCAACAGGATATAATGGTCGATGTCCTGCTGATAGTTGAAAATTTCAACTTCAAGCGGGCTCGGTTCTTCATTAAATTTCTTTTTAAATGCATGGTTAAAAAAAATTACCATACCCGCCCCGAGGCCGAGCGAATAGGGAATTTGAAACATAAGCGGCGTATTGTCGCGGATGCCTGTAATCAGATAATAAATTTTTTCCTGGGCAGCCCGCATGCCGACATCTTCGTGAAAATTGATAATCCCAAGCGCAGAGCCTAAAAAAAGCAAAATCCAAATCAATATAAAAAACAAAAGCGGCAGGTACCTCTTTTTTGCGGCTACTTCCACAATCGTTGCCGCCGGACCGACCGGAGACACGGCAGCGTCCGGAATCTTTTTCTTGATACAGGAAATAATTTTCATCATATCAATGACAACGGTGTTCCCGTCGGCCTTGGAAATGGTTTGGACGGGGGTGTCCAAAAGGGTTTCCTGTATACCGGACGGCGCGTGAATCTGGGCAATATGGGATAATCTTACAGTAAAGCCCGGATTGACGCGAATACGGTGGCGGAGCCGCAAATAAATCGTTTCATCCACTGCCTTCACCCCCTGCTTTCATACGTTGTGTTTGTAGTATGTGATATTGGAAGATTTTCATGCACCAGTTTCATGCTGTATGTATCGTATGATCAGGCGATTCGCCGGACTTTTGCACGCTTCCTGTACTTTTTTCCATTGCCGGATGATTTTCGGCTTCTGTTGGACGCCACATCCGGGAATAAAAAAGCAAAAAAGCGCACGTTTACAACTCCATGCGCTCTTTCATTACTTCAAGTATTTTCTTTTCAAGCCGTGAAACCTGCACTTGCGAAATGCCAAGCCGTTCGGCCACTTCGGACTGTGTCTGGTCTTTGTAATAGCGGAGGTACACAATCAGCCTTTCGCGCTCCTCAAGCCCTCTGATCGCTTCCTGGAGGGCAATCTGGTCAAACCACTTTTGGTCGTTCTGGTCTGAAATCTGGTCGAGAAGCGTGATCGGGTCGCCATCGTTTTCATATACCGTCTCATGGATCGATGACGGGGCTTTGCCTGCCTCCTGCGCCATGACGACTTCCTCGACCGGCATCCCGAGTTCTGATGCGATTTCGTGCACGGTCGGCGATCTCCCCAGCTTTTTCGTTAACTCATCGCGGGTTTTGCGGATCCGGTTGCCCGTTTCTTTCAAAGAACGGCTTACTTTCACCGTTCCGTCGTCGCGCAAAAACCGCTGGATTTCCCCGATGATCATGGGGACTGCATAGGTGGAAAATTTGACGTCATACGAAAGATCAAATTTATCGACCGATTTTAACAGCCCGATACAGCCGATTTGAAATAAGTCATCCGGTTCATATCCGCGATTCAAAAAGCGCTGGACAACCGACCAGACAAGGCGCATATTTTTTTCAACAATCAGGTCGCGTGCCCCCTGGTCCCCTTCCTGGCTGCGCCTGATCAGGTTTTTCACTTCCTCATCTTTTAACCGGGTTTTCTTTTCTGCCTTTTTCAGTTCTGCATCCATCGGCACGACTCCTTAATTGCATAAGGCGTTTTTCAAGGCCAAATGCTTTTTTAGACGAATGATGGTGCCTGATTCTGGCTGCGACTTGATTTCTACATCGTCCATAAAGTTTTCCATGATCGTAAAGCCCATTCCGGATCTTTCCAGGTCAGGCTTTGTTGTAAATAGCGGCTGCCTGGCTTCTTCAATATCCGCTATGCCTTTTCCTTCATCGCGGACGGTAATTTCAACCGTGCCGTCGTCATAAATGGCAGCCGATACATAAACCATTCCGTCCGGGTTTTCTTCATATCCGTGAATAATCGCGTTTGTTACCGCTTCGGATACGACCGTTTTGATTTCGGTCAATTCATCAAGCGTCGGGTCAAGCTGGGCAACAAAAGCGGCAACCGCCACGCGGGCGAAAGATTCATTCCGGCTGAGCGCGGAAAACTGCAATTGCATTTTATTTTTCATTCAGGCAACCCCCAATCTGTGCAGCGCGTATTGTTCCGATTCATCAAGGCGGATGATTTTAAAGAGGCCGGACAGTTCAAACAGCCTTTTTACGGCCGGAGAAATGGCGCAGACGATCATTTCCCCGTTTTTCTGCTTGATCTGTTTGTATCTTCCCAATATCACACCTAAACCGGAGCTATCCATAAAGGAAAGCTGCTCCAGATTTAATACAAGATGGCGGATGCCGTTTTCTTCAATTGCTTTTGTCACACTTGCACGCAAACTTTCAGCCGTATGATGGTCCAATTCCCCCTGCAGCCGGATGCACAGGACATCTTTTTTCACTTCCAGGTCAATTGCCAGACTCACAATTAAAGCCTCCTTCGCTGTTAATAGTGAGTCATTTCGACCTTGCTTCCCGTTTTTCCTTCCGGGAGACAAAAGAAGCTTTAAAAAAACAGAAACCAAGCGGATTCGACATCAATCTTTCTGGACAAACATGCCCGCTGCACGTTTAAACAGCTGCCACCAGCCTGCACGTTTCACCGTTTTGTCGGCAACAAGCGTTGTTTTTGAAAGCACCTTTCCGTCTTGGCTGATAGTCAGTGTTCCAATTTCATCGCCTTTTTGGACAGGGGCCTGCACATTTTTTTTGAGCTTCACGGTTTTTTTCAAATTTGACAATTTGACACCTTTTTTCGTCAGCACCGATACCGGTTCGCTCGTCACCGCCCGGACATGCCGCATGCTCCCTTTTGACACTTTGACCTGGTCAAGCGCCGCGCCTTTTTTGTACAGCGGGTGGGAGGTATACTGGCTGAACGCATAGTCAAGCATTTTTGAAACCTGGGCGTTCCGCACTTTTGTTGATGGCGCCCCGAAAACGACGGCGATCACACGCATGCCGTTTTTCTTTGCCGTTGCGGTCAGGCAGAATTTTGCTTCATTTGTAAAGCCGGTTTTCAGGCCGTCAACGCCGGGATAATGGCGGACCAGTTTATTGGTATTGACGAGCCAGAACTTTTTATCGGAGCCTTCCCTTAAGTAATCTTCATATTTGCCGGTGAAATGGGTAATGCCGTGATGTTTCAGCAATTGCTTCGCCATGATGGCCATGTCATAAGCTGAACTGTAGTGACCTTTGACAGGGAGCCCGGTCACATTTTCAAAATGGGTGTTTTTCAAACCGAGCGCTTTTGCCCGCTCATTCATTTTGTCGACAAAAGCTTCTTCGCTTCCGCCAATTCTTTCCGCCATCGCAACGGCCGCGTCATTTGCCGAACCGATCGCAATCCCTTTCAGCATTTGTTCCACCGTCATTTCTTCGCCGGGCTCGAGAAAAATTTGCGATCCGCCCATGGATGCCGCATACTCACTCGTCCGTACTTTTTCATCCATTTTGATTTCGCCTTTGTCGAGCGCTTCCATAATTAAAAGCATGGTCATGATTTTCGTCATGGAAGCAGGCGGCAATTCTTCATGGCTGTTCTTGCTGTACAGCACTTCGCCCGTGGCCTGTTCAATTAAAATGGCGGATTTCGCTTCCGGCGCCAGTTCATTTTTCTTTTCAGCTGCGAACGCTTCAGGCACAAGGACGCCGGCTGCAAGCATGAAGCAGGTAACCAAACCAATGATTTTCTTCATGATGACCCTCCAACTTGTAAAATCATAAAACGTGAAAACAAAACCTCCGTACACGATGGGAGATATGCATAAAATCATTTTTTCCAGTTGCGCCATTTTTATACTGGATAAATTCCCTTTCTTCTAATCCGCGGGATGCCGGCTGCCAGACAAATAAAAAACGCACGGTTTTTACGCCGTGCGCCTTAAAAATCTGTTTTTAGTTTTGTCCTTATAATTCCCGGAAACAGGGTGCTGCCAAACCCGGCTCGCCCGGAAAAAAGCATGCGGCCGGGTTTAAGCCCTTGGATGGAATTTCGCATAAACATCCTTTAACCTCGTTTTGGAAACATGGGTGTAAATTTGCGTTGTGGAAATGTCGGCATGGCCGAGCATTTCCTGGACCGCCCGCAAGTCTGCCCCGTTTTCAATCAGATGAGTGGCAAATGAATGCCTCAGTGTGTGCGGGGTAATGTCTTTCTCAATATTGGCTTTTTTCGCAAGCGCCTTTAATATTTTCCAAAAGCCTTGCCGTGAGAGACGGGCGCCGTGATGGTTCAAAAACAGGGCATCCGTTCTATTCGTTTTTGAAACCAGTTTGGGCCGCCCTTCTTTTAAATACCGTTCAAGCGCAGCCGACGCCGTGCGACCGATCGGGATAATCCTTTCCTTGTCCCCTTTTCCGATACATTTAATAAATCCCATTGATAAATGCAGATCATCAAGATTAAGGCCGGTCATCTCACTGACGCGCATGCCGGTCGCATACAACAGTTCAAGCATCGCACCATCCCGCATATGAAGAGGGGTATCCCCTTTTGGCGCAGCAAGGAGCGCTTCCACTTCCTGAACGCTCAGCACTTTCGGAAGCGTCCGCTCAGGCTTCGGGGTTTCAATATGGACAGTCGGATCCTGGCCCGCAAATTTTTCCCGCAACAAAAACTGATGAAAAGACCGGATGGAGGCGACATGCCTGGCAATCGTCTTCGAGGACTTTCCCTGCTGTTTTAAAAAGTTCAGAAAGTGGAGGATGTGAAACCGCGTCACTTCATTCCAGGATGTAACAAGCTCCACTTTTTGCAGGTAGCGGAGATAACTGTGCAGATCGCGTTTATAGGACGCGATCGTATTTTCAGCAAGCCCTTTTTCAACGATCATAAAATGCATGAAATCTTTGATTTGATCTTCCATTCCAATTACTCCCCATCCATATAAAAGAGCAGCAGCCGTTCTGCCCAGGCAGGCTTATGGTCCCCGGCACTCACCTTTACAGCCGCGCCTTTTGGTTTTTCATAACGGTGGTAGCTTTCATATTCCTGATTCACCCAAAGCAGGGCAAAGTAGAACAACAATGTGCAGCATAAAAATAAAATGAAGACTTTAAGCGCATGAAGCAAAAGTTTCAGCCACGGCATATCCCGCCCGCCTTTCTGTATCGCTTTACATACAAGCTATGACAGACTTCCGCCGTTTTATACATCCTTTTATGTAAAAATTCAACCGGCTGAAAATGCGGTGTTATAACAAAAACCTTTTCGTCTTGCGAAAAGGCCGGTTATTTTTCGTTTTTTCCGTTTTCGTTTCCCTTTTCTTTTTGCTGGCACCGGTAACAAATCCCGTGAAATGTCAGGCGATGGTCTTTGATAATAAAATTCCAGCGGCTTTCCACAACTTTTTCGACATTTTCCAGTAAATCTTCCTGAATTTCGTCCACCGCGCCGCATTCAATGCAGACAAGATGATGGTGAAAATGTGCGGCGCCTTCCTGCCTCAAATCATAACGGTACACCCCGTCGCCGAAATTGATTTTGTCCACCACTTTCAGTTCGGACAGCAGTTCCAGCGTGCGATAAACGGTGGCCAGACCGATTTCAGGGGATTTTTCTTTCACAAGGAGGTATACATCTTCCGCACTTAAATGGTCTGTTTCATGTTCCAGCAAAACGCGCACGGTTGCTTCCCGTTGCGGCGTCAGTTTGTAGCTGGCCGAATGCAATTGCTTCTTAATTCTATCAATACGAGCTTCTTCCATGATTCCTCCCCCTTGCCGCTGTCTCTGATATTATAGCAGATTAAGGGGAATAGTCAAAATGAAATGATTATAAACAGTTAAAAACAACATTTATTATTTAAGAATGATTTTAATGGATCATCTTCATCACGGCCTGCATCAGCTGCGGAGAAAGATAAGCCTCGATGCAGGCGGCCGCGAGAGATGCGATGAAAACAGCGAGAAGCGCCGTGCAATACCTTAAAAACAATTGAAAAAAAGCAAAGTGGGCAGCCTGTTTCATAAAAATTTTCCGGATCAGGTTCAAGGAAAACATGACAGCCATCACCGAGGTGAAAATAAACAAAGGAATGATCAGCAAATTTTGCGGAAGAACGGTTACAAACGAAAGCAAAAAACCGCCCCATTTCATCTGGTTGACAAGAAAACCGATCGAAAACCCGACGACAAGCCCCTTTAAAAATAAGAGAACAAGAATGAGCGGCAGGCCGATGATCGAAATACCGAGCAGCCAGATGAGGCCGAGAAATTTCAAATTGTGCAGGAAACTTGAACGGAACAGGTCCTCAGGCGCGGCGAGTTTGCCGGTTGAGACTTGTCCGAAAAATTGCTTTAAGTAAAAAAACAAGTCTTCTTTCTGTGCGATCGACAGGCTGTTGACGATGACGGCGCCAAAAATGACGCCCATCAGGAACAACGCGATGACAAATGCATAAATAGAGGAGTTTTCCCGGATATGGCGGCTGACAGGATTTTGCAGGGCAACTTGCTTCATGAGCGGTGTCCCCTCCTTCAAAAGATTGGCACTTGCTATTAATCTATGAAAGGACATAGCCGCTTATGAAAAAAGTCCAAAACCGGAGCGAAACTATTCCGGCTTTGGATTTTTTACCTTGCCATATTTTCCGCCCCCGCCGGCCTCAAACGCCAATCCCCCGGAACGCTGTTTCAAGATCAGTTCCGAAAGCGGCGGTTTTACAACGCTTTTCAGGGCGGATTCGGGCGCCCGGTGCAAAATATTCATCTCCGTCCCGAAATGGTCCAGCAGCTTGCCCATCGTTTTCGGGCCGAGCCCCGGCAAAAAATCAAGCGGCACCTGGTGGATGTAGGGTGGCCGGGCAGGATGCGTTTTTGCGTCTGTCAGCTCTTCTATTCTTTCCGAGACACCTTTTGTTTTCAGGCGCGACCCGCAATGCGGGCATGGGCCGTTTGAAACAGGGTTCCGGCATTTGGCGCAAGTCGTTGTATAATATTTCCCAAGTTTCGGGTTTAAGCCGTAATTGGCGGCAATCCGGTTTTCCCCTTCGCCGCGCAAAGCTTTTAACAGCCCTGTAAACCCCGGCGTTTCCAGCATCAATTTTTGGTATTCCCTTGCCATTTTGCCGAGGGAATGGGCGTCTGAATTGGTCACGAACGGATAGCGGTGCAGCTCACTGATGTTATCAGCCATGGTGGTATCAGAACTTAATCCCAATTCCACAGCATCTATCAGATCCGGGTCCAGCACTTCTGTTAGCGACCGTTCCACACCTTTTCCATAAAGGCTCTTAAAGGGGGTAAATACATGGGCGGGAATAAACAGCCCGGAGAGTTCTTTCGTTTTTTCCTGCACTTTCCGGGCCTCTGCGCGGACCCGCTGTGTGCTTAAATGCGGATTGGACACGCGCCCGCCATACCATGCGGAAAACTTGCCGAGTGTGTCCATATCCGGAAAATAGCTGAGCAGATGGACCGGCCCACGGCAGTTTTCATCATACACTTCCATTTCAATCCCGGGAATCAGCGTGACTTCCCCCTGGTAGAGGAGGCCGCCTTCATCAAGCTGCACCAGTTCACCGGCTGCAAGAAGCGCCTTCATCTCTTCCCTGACTTCCGGGACATGGCAGTCGATCACCCCGACGAGATCGAGCCCTTTCGGCTGTTTGGCCGCCTTTAATATATTTTCAAGCGTCAGGCTTTTTGCCCCCGTAATTTTGACGGGCCGCCCCGTTTTTGTGCGCCCGATGTGGATGTGTAAATCTGCAAAGTACGGATTGACACTCATTTTCGCGCCTCTTCAAGCATCCAGTGCTGGAGGGCAACCAATGTTTTGGCGTCGCATATTTTCCCCGACCGGATCATTTCCCTGACTTCATCCATGCCCAGTTCCAAAATATCGACAAATTCATCATCATCGCCCGCTTTTGGATTGGAAAGTTTTTCAAGGCCGGTTCCGGCATAAAGATGGATATATTCATCCGCAAAGCCCGGTGAAGTATAAAAAGCGGTTACCGGTTCTAATTTCGCGCAGGCATAACCGGTTTCTTCCTCCAGTTCGCGTTTTGCCGCTTCAAGCGGGTCTTCCCCCGGCTCGAGCTTTCCCGCCGGAATTTCAATGAGCGCGCGTTCAGCCGCTTTCCGGTATTGTTCCACCATCACCACTTTATGCTCATTTGTAACCGCAAGCACACAGACGGCGCCGGGGTGCTTGATGACCTCGCGTTTCGACGTTTTTCCGTCCGGCAGTTCAACCTCCAAGACTTGCACGTGCAAAATTTTGCCGTTGAAAATTTCTTCCGTCTTCAATGTTTTCTCTTCGTATTTATATTTATGCATGTTACCCGGCTCCTTTTGTTCTTCACCTGAAACTAACACATATATTTTACCATAAAAAACAGACTGTTCCGGGAGGGAAAGCTTGATGATCATCATCGTCCATCCGAAAGGCATCCTCATGAAGGGAAAAGCATGGGAAATTCGCGACCGGCTGAAAACATACTGTAAAAAATACGAAACGGTCGCCGAATGGGTTGCAAAAACAACTTCCTCATAAGGGGGCTGTCTCCATATTTGTATTTTTTCCTGCCCCTTCTATACAATAAAAAAAAGGAGGCAGAAAAACATGGAAAAAAACCGGTTGGGAAATTCAGATTTATATGTTTCAAAGCTCGGGCTCGGCTGCATGTCGCTCGGTACGGATCCGAAAAAAGCACGGATCATCATTGAATCCGCACTTGAAGCAGGCATCAACTATTTTGACACGGCCGATCTTTATGACCACGGGGTGAATGAAAAACTGGTCGCAGAAGCGCTTAAAACTGTGCGCGATGAAGTCGTCATTGCCACAAAAGCCGGAAACCGCTGGAATGAAGACGGCAAAACGTGGCGCTGGGATGCTTCCAAAGCTTACATAAAAGAAGCGGCAAAACAAAGCCTGAAACGACTCGGCACGGACTATATCGATTTGTACCAGCTGCACGGCGGCACGATTGAAGACCCGATAGACGAAACGATCGAAGCGTTTGAGGAATTAAAGGCAGAAGGCATCATCCGCGCTTACGGCATTTCTTCCATCCGCCCGAACGTGATCCGCGAATATGTGAAAAAGTCATCCATCGCAAGCGTCATGATGCAGTACAGCCTGCTTGACCGGCGGCCGGAAGAGGCCATCACGACGCTTTTGGGCGAAAACGGCATCAGCATTGTCGCAAGAGGCCCGGTCGCAAAAGGGATTTTAAGCGGTCTGCCGGAAAAGATTCCGGCAGACGGTTATCTTGGTACCCGTTATGAAGAAATCGCCGCCCTTCTTGAGAAAATCAAAAATACGCTTTTAACCGGCGGGCGGACGATGCTTGAACTTGCACTTCAATATGATCTCGCCTGCCCTCCAGTTGCCGCCGTGGTTGCCGGCGCCAGTTCCCCGGACCAGGTGCGCGCCAATGCAAAAGCCGTAAACGCTGCGCCACTTACACCGGAGGAGCACCGGCTTCTGCGCGAGCTCACCAAACAAAACCGATACGAAGCGCATCGGTAATCTGTTTTCAGCAAAGAATGCACCGCGTTCTTTGCTTTTTTGTTTATTTTTTTACCTTGTTCCAACAGCCCTTTCCCGGTTATGCCGGAAACCATCCCGTTTTCCCCCGTGCAAAGGAAGGATTTAAACGGCAAATGGAAATCAGGGCGTAGTCCATCGTACAGGCAGTTGTGTCAAGACAACTGCCTGTACGATGGCCCCCTTTTTTAGCCTTTATATCGTTTCCAGTCCAAATCGGATTCTTCCAGCAGTTCCGCAAACGATTTGTTCCGCTCGCGCTGCTTCCGTTCTTCTCTTTTTCGTTCTTCTTCCGCCCTCTTTTTTTCTACTTCCACTGCCGCAAGTTCCTGCTTTGCCTGTTTCAATTTTTCGAGCACATCTTTTTGCAGCGCATCCTTCAGCTGCACTTTCTCATCCTGTTTTCCTTTTTGTTGTGCCTGTCTCTTTTTTGCCATTTGCTGCCGTTTGCAAAAAGCCCGCATGCCTCGAGTGCAGCCGGGGGCATCTTACAAACGGCCTTCACCGCCCTTCTTCTATCATCTTTTTTCATTATAATATATTTACCAATGCTTCATCATCCCTCAGGAGGTCCGTTCATGAGCGACCCGGCTCCCAGACTGAAAAATATTTTCCGGAAGCTGCTTTCTCTCTTTAAATCCATGCGCGATCTCTGGTATAGTAGCGTTAAAGAAGAAATTTGCAAGGTTTTCGAATCTTTTCAGGGCTGCTTTTCGTATAAGACGTATGGCCGAATCAACCAAGATCGTGATCAGGGGTGTCGATTATGAAATTTTTTATGGGTACGGTGATTCGCACCGTGATAACCATTTCTAGCGTTATCCTTCTCTTTCTCGTCATTTATTTTTCATCCGGCCATCTGTTCTGGCTGTCGCTTTTGCTTTCGCTTGTCGGCGGCTTTCTGATCAACCGGCTTGTGAAGTGGCAAATGTTGCGGGGTTTTCTGAAAGCGCAGCAGCTAACGCGGAAAGATTATCAATATATCCGGAAAAACCTGAAAGAAGCGGACGAAAAAATCAGGCGATTGCAAAAAACCTTTTTATCCGTTCGTTCCATTAGCACGTTCAAACTTTTTTACGATATGAATAAAGTAATCAGGAAAATACAGGCACTGGTCAAAAGAGAGCCGAAACGTTTCTATCAGGCTGAATCTTTTTATTTTTACCATTTGGATTCCATGACGGAGCTTGCGGAAAAATATGCCCTCCTGCAATCCCAGCCTGTAAAAAACAAAGAAATGGCCGTGCAAATCCGGGAAACGGAAGAAACGTTAAAACAATTGGGACGCGAAACAGAGAAAGATCTGTACCATATGCTGTCAACGGATATGGATGAGCTCGATTACGAACTGGCATACGCCAGGCACACCATCGAACGCAAATCCCCTTCCCGGCATGAAAGGAGTGCAAAAAAATGAACGCAGACAAAGAACTTTGGCAGGAACCAACAGGCGGCGGGCTGGATGATCTGCTTGCCGATCCGTTCGGCACGCGTGACGCCATGCTGCCGGATGAGGGACAGAAAGCGGAGCCTGTCACTGAAACGAAACCATCACGCCTTGTGGACATGCTGCCGGAGGAAAACCGGCAAAAAGCATACGAACTCGCAAAGCAAATTGACCCTTCAAACCACCAGGCCGTCATTTTATATGGCACACAGGCGCAATCGAAGCTGCTAAATTTCTCACATGCCATGCTTGACCAAGTCCAGAAAAAAGATATCGGGGAAATCGGCGATATTTTAAATGATTTGATGAAAAAACTTGAGCAGGTGAATCCCGAAGAACTTGTCCCAGAAAAGAAAAACTTCTTTTCCCGCATGTTCGGCAAAATTTCCAATTCGGTGCAGGAACTGCTTTCAAAATACCAGAAAACAAGCGCGCAGATCGATCGCATCAGCGTGAAGCTCGATCTCTCGAAAAAGACGTTGCTGAAAGATATCCAGCTGCTCGAACAGCTGTATGAAAAAAACAAAGATTATTTCCATGCGCTTAATATTTATATTGCAGCCGGCGAGCTTAAGCTTGAGGAACTGAACACAAAAACGATTCCTGAAATGAGGAAAAAAGCAGAAGCAACCGGCGACCAGATGGCCTTCCAGGAAGTCAACGACATGATCCAGTTTGCCGACCGGCTTGAAAAACGGCTGCACGACTTAAAATTAAGCCGGCAAATCACGATCCAAAGCGCGCCGCAAATCCGACTGATTCAAAACACAAATCAGACGCTGGCTGAAAAAATCCAGTCCTCTATTATGACGGCGATCCCGCTATGGAAAAACCAGATCGCGATTGCCCTGACGCTCATCCGCCAGCGCCATGCGGTCGAAGCGCAAAAACAAGTGTCCAAAACGACCAATGAACTTCTGTTGCGCAATGCCGAAATGCTGAAATCGAACACGATCGAAACGGCGCAGGAAAATGAGCGCGGCCTTGTCGACATTGAAACGTTGAAAAAAACGCAGGAAAGCCTGATTTCAACGCTCGAAGAAACGCTGCGCATCCAGCAGGAAGGAAGAGCCCGGCGGTTCCAGGCCGAACAGGAACTGGCGACGATGGAAAACGAACTGAAACAAAAACTAATGAACTTGAAAGGACCGGGGCCGGATGCCGGGGCGTCCTGACCAAAACGGGCAAAACGGCAACAGACCGGGCCGGCGGACGGAAAGCCTGCTGCCGCTTTCAAACAAAGATCCATCCGGAAAAGCGGCAGGAGCCTGAAAATAAAACCGGCGCAACCGGAAACTTGCGCCGGTTTTTTCTTTCCGCTTATTAAAGCGCATCCGGCATCCTTTTTTACTTCAACATGCGGAGGGATTTTGATGAAAAAATGGTTTTCCCTGCCCGCCACGGCGGCGGCGCTTGCTGCAGGCGGGCTCGGCTTTTACATGTCAGAGCGGGTGATGCATATCCGAAAAAAAGACGACAGCCTCGTCATAAGCCGAGAAGTGGCCGCGAAAAGGCTGGATCTTAAAGCGTACGAATCATTGCCGAAAGAGGAAGTTTTGATTCCGTCCCCATTCGGTTACAAGCTCAAATCGGTTTTTGTGAAACCGTTCCCCGAGTCGAAAAAATGGATGATTTTTTGCCATGGCGTGACGGAAAACAAAATGAATTCCGTTAAATATATGAACCTGTTCCTGAAGCGGGGCTTTAACGCTGTCCTCTACGACCACCGCCGCCACGGGGAATCCGGCGGCAGTACAACGAGCTACGGGTACTATGAAAAGCATGACTTAAAAGCGGTGGTGGATGAACTTCTCAGGCGCGAAGGGGACGGCATCTTTTTCGGGATTCACGGCGAATCAATGGGCGCCGCCACGCTCCTGCTGTATGCCGGCGAGCTTTGCGGCCGCGCCGATTTTTACATCGCCGACTGCCCGTTTTCCTCGTTCCGGGCGCAATTGATCCGGGAATTTACGCGGGAAACGCGGCTGCCCGGAAAATGGTTTTTTCCGCTTGCCGATTTTTTTGTCCGCATCCGCGACGGCTACTCGCTCCGCCGTGTGTCGCCGATTGATGTAGTCGGCCGGATCAAACAGCCGGTCCTCTTTATCCACAGCGCCAAGGACGACTACATTCTGCCCGGGATGACCAAAGCGCTTTATGAAAAGAAAAAAGGGCCGAAACAGCTGTTTATTGCCGAAAACGGCGCCCACGCCCAGTCGCTCAACTTAAACCGCGAACAGTATGAACAGGTGATTGACGAATTTCTTGAAAAAATGGCGGCGTCCCGTAAGCTTTAATGCCATTTTTTGCGAACGTCCGCCCATGTTGCTGAATATGGTATAGGAGCCTATCAAAACAGGGAGTGTCCATGATGGAAATCTATACCGTACAGCAAGGCGATACCCTTTGGCGGATTGCAAACCGCCTCGATGCCGATCTTGCCCAGCTCTTTTTGGCAAACGGGCTAACTGCATCATCCCCGCTCGTCCCCGGCCAGGCGCTTGTCATTCCTGACCGGTTCTTTCAGTACATCGTCCAGGAAGGGGACCAGCTCGGCACAATCGCCGCACGCCTCGGCGTTTTGGCCCAAGCGCTTATAAACGCCAACCAGCTCCGCAATCCCGCCTCGCTTTTTCCGGGGCAGGTGCTTTTTATCCCCTACCGGAACCATACGGTAAAACAGGGTGAAACTTTGTACGGCATTGTCCGTACTTACGGGGCGGACATGGGGGCCATTATGCAGGCGAACCGGCTTCCCGGCACGGCTCTTTCCGCCGGCCAGGTGCTGCGTATACCCGCACCCCGCCGCCCTGTGAAAGAAGTCAATGCCTATACAACCGGGTTCGGCGCTGCGGGCACCGCTGAAGTTTACCAGCTTGGGCCTTATTTTACGTACTTGTCCCCTTTCCGTCATACGTTCCGTGAAGATGGCAGCCTGACGCCGCTCAACGACCGCTCCGTCCTTCAGGCAGCGGAAGCAAACGGTGTCCTTCCGCTTTTAATCCTGGCCAATTTCACCTCGGAAGGATTCAGCTCCGATCTGGCTGCCCGGCTGCTTCGCAATGAAGCATTGCAGGAAACTTTGATCAGCAATCTTCTCGCCACGATACGGCAAAAAGGGTACCGGGGCGTCAATTTTGATTTTGAATATGTGTATCCGGAAGACCGCGACCGTTATACGGCGTTTCTCAGGCGCGTCGCCCGCCGGTTCCGCCCGGAAGGCCTGCTCGTCTCGACTGCGCTTGCGCCGAAAATTTCCGGCACGCAGCCGGGCCTGCTTTACGAAGCCCACGATTACGGCGCACACGGGGCCATCGTTGATTTTGCCATTTTGATGACGTATGA
>NZ_JARTJQ010000069.1:0-19827 GCF_036225245.1 Weizmannia sp. CD-2023 | reverse complement strand
CGGAAGTTAAGCTTTCCAGCGCTGATGGTAGTTGGGGGTCTCCCCCTGCGAGAGTAGGACGTTGCCGGGCCAAAGCAAGCCGCAGATTACGATCTGCGGTTTTTTCATGCACTTTATAAATCTGGTAGTTGGTCTTCGTTTAAATGGAACGCTCACATCAAATGAAGTAGTTGTTCTTTTAAATGGCTGCAGTTATGATATCCGGAAAAACAGATCGGCTTCAGTTTCATGTACGTCATCAAACATTCCGGTTTCCTCCTTTAGTGTCCAAATAGATCATATTTTCTAACAAGGTGAACTGAACCAAGCCGGCTGGGTTATTTGTTTTTCGCCTTTTTAATTTTATGATCAATGACGGAAATTCCGGTAAACTCTATCAATAAAATAAGAGGAATGACAAGACTGTTTACGGTTTTAAAATATAATACTACTATAAGAAACAGGAATAAAATGGCAGCACTAAAAATATATCTCAATTTCAGGAAGCGAACGATCTGTTTATTGGGTATGTTATTCATATGATGGGATTCTTTTATAAAAAAGGAATCGATTTTAGACAGTTTCTTCGTTTTCATAAGAACGAGATACCGGTAAAGCAAAAAAAGTATAAGAATGATCATAGCAAAACCTAACACAGTATTTATCACTGTATCAAACATTTCGGAGCCCCCATTTCCGCATCCTTTACAGTCTCAACATAACATATTGCTTCAAAAATGACTATCCATAATTGACCGTTGATTCACGCTGAAAAAGTAAACGGACAATGTAAAAGAAGGAAATCCGCAGTTCGTGTGCTACAATAAATGACGATAAGAAAATAGAGAATTGTGCCAACCAATTGATAAATGGATTTCAGCTGCCGGGGCGAAAAGAAATGATAAAGGGCTGGCAAAGGAGGAAACAAGAGAGGAGGTTAATAAATGGATTTTATTCCCATTCAAGTTAGGCAGCATCTCCAGTATATTCTCCCGTTCCGCAGGGATTCTTTTATCGTAAGCTTCGGAACGGATGCAAATTTCAATGCAAGAGAGTACCTTGAATGGCTTAAAATGCAGCAAGTACGATTTCCGGAAGGTTTTATGCTTGCGATTGAAAATGGCGTTCCAATTGGACAGCTTGAGGTGACACGTAAAGATTTTGAAGGCAAATCGATTGGCTATGTCAACTTGTACTATCTTATTCCGGAAAAACGCGGCTTGGGTCTTGGTGCTGAGCTGCATGCGTATGCGATGAGCGTTTTCAAAAAACATCAATTGGAGGAATACCATCTCAGAGTATCCCCGACAAATAAGCAAGCCATTTCGTTCTATGAGAAAATGGGAATGAAATGGCTAAAGCCCGAAATGGACGGGAAAGTGTTCCGGATGGCAGGAAAGGTTTAGAACATTAACGATAAAAGAAAAAGCGGATAGAAGAGGAGCAAATGCATATCCGTATTTTACATGAGTCTGATGCTGACGCGTACCGGAAACTTTGATGCGTGCACTGCAATCAACCCCGGAGGCATTTGTCCTATCATAAAGAGAGAAGTCAAATTCACAACCGAGACTGTTAAAAAACCACTGGCTTCGACTGAGGAGGAGGCAACTTAAAATGAGAAATCATCCATACGAAGAATATGAAAATACGGATTTATGGCATACCATTTGGATGGCGATTGACGATCTTGTCAAAAACCAAGACCTTAAAGAAAGGACGCCCCGGGCATATATCGTTGGTTATTTATGTGAAAAGATATTGAAAGACGGCACACTGTGAAATATGGATGATCAACCCGTAATCCATTAACTCAATTCCACTCCTCCTATATATTTTCGTGTTGTTAAGGGAACTATCTTCATCTTCCTTTGAGGGGAGTACAGTACAGCATTCTTTTCGACCAAACTTACTTCAAATCCGCCTTTTTACGGGACTTTTGTAGAAAGGGGGTGGGGGGCACTTTAAAAAACGCATAAGCATAGCGAAAGAAACCAAAGGCCTGGAACAAATCAATTTAACTGTTATCCGGAAATACAATCGCAAAGAAGCGCCAGAAGCGCGGGCGCATTTTTGAAAATATTCATTTAGCATAGGGGGGACTGCATTGAAAAACAACAGAGCGCCAATTGTGATCATAAGTTTAATTGCAGTTGTGCTTTTGTTCCTGGCAGCGGCATACATCCTAGGATTTGGCTATCATATTCTATCCGTATTTTTTGTGTTTTTAGCCCTATTTGTTCTCTGTATTCCTGTGTATGTGATTGCCAGATTCCTATCCAGCTTTAAAAAGGAACCGCAAGCAGCCCCATCCATCAAAGTCAAAACAATGGATACGGTGAATGCAGTCGTGCTTATTTGCCTGTTTATCGTGGGGTGTTATCTGAACGCTTATGGTGCAAGGGCAGGCGAACAGCTGCACGTTTATGAAATTGGAGGGCGGGCGGACGGCTATGCTTCATTGGCTCCTAATCATATCTTTTCAGCGATTGTGTTGGTTGTACTGGGCATGGCTGGGTTCCTGATATTGAATTTTTATGCCGGCCGGGTTTCACCGGTTATCTATGTCGTGAGCAGTACGATACTGGTTTTAAATATTGGGTTTGCTGCTGTTTATTTTACACATACGCTATTCTCAAAACTTGGGGATATGTATTCCGTCCGAGCATTTCAATATAGCTTATTTTGCCTTGCTTTACTGTATATCACCAAGTTAAAAGATTCACTGAATGAGTTTTCAATAAAAATGAGGAAAGAGACTGTACAGTATAAGGGATTTCTTCTTTTACTCTTTAAAATTTCCGTACGGTATAGTAAAATGCCTCGATTGTGGGCGATTTGTTTTTTTCCTGTTTTGCTTATTGTCCAAATGGTCCTCATATTATTTGGTCAGCGGCCGGACAGCTTTATCCGTTTGTTTTTAGATACAAGTTCTTTCACCTATTCCAGGATACCCAATCCCCCTCCGGAAATGTTAAAAGGAGACGAACACTATTTATGTTCTGTGGCAGCGAGGGGGCACACAAAAGTCGTTAAGCCGGTAAGGGCAGGGCTCCGGCACGGCAAAAGAATTCCTGTGAACCGCCAGCTGCTTGTTGCGAATGCTTTCGAACATCTACTTGAAGAATACATGCCGCGTATGCATCACTTCATCCGCTATATTTATGATAAATACGGTTATCCTCTCAGCAGGCATATCCGTACAAAGTGGTCAGCGGACCTTGTCTATCTTTTCATGAAACCTTTGGAATGGTTTTTTCTGTTTATCTTATATACAGTGGATCAAAAACCGGAAAACAGGATTCAGATTCAATATAGCGAATTGCGTAAATAACGATCATCATCGTTTTATATCTGAACCCGGTTCGTATCAACCGGGTTCAATCTTGGTGTCCAAATGCCAGTCTGCATTTTCATCGGGATGCAAAGCCTGAATTAAGTATAAATTTAACGCCTCAAGCTGTCCGCCTACTGCCACTCTTTCTGGTTCTTCCACTTGAGCCATTAAAATCAGGCCGTCCCATATGTTCACCATAAAATTGACAATCGTTTCAAGCGGCTGTACCGGATGAAATTCACCCTGTTTTACGCCCTCTTCCAGAAGCGCTAAAAAGCTTTTCATGGCCCGGGTATACCTTTTTTGGAAAAATGCCTTTCTTTCCGGATTGCGCCACCTGGTGACAGAGTATTCATACATTACGATCCCGTAAGGATTTGGCAAACTTTGGCAAACCACTTTCTGATAGGCTTGAATGGCATCCCATATTTTTTCGTGGCTGCCTGCCAGGTCTTGAATATACGTATAAAATGAATCGTCATTTTTTTCAATAACCGCCTGCATGATTTCTTCTGTGTTGGAAAAATACTGATACAGATTTCCTCTGCTAATGCCGGCTTCTTTTACGATATCCTGCATGGTAACAGGTTCATAGCCTTTTCGTTCAAACACCCGCTTCGCAGCATCCAATATATGATTTTTTCTTTCTTCAAGATGTTGTTTTGATACCCTCGGCGACATGAATTTCCTTCCTTTCTGCTTTTTTCATTGCGATTGCGGAAACGGCAGCAAGCAGGCAAGTGGTTCCGCCAGAGATCAGGAATGCGAGACGGACGCCAAACCACTCTGAAAGCGAGCCTCCAAGTAATATGCCAACAAGCACAGCGAGTGTAGAAAGGCTGTTGATGGTACCGAACACTCTTCCGGTATGCGTTTCAGGCGTTTTCTTTTGGACGAGCACATCGAAAGGAATGGCAGCCATTGTAAAAGAAAAACCCATCAGAAAAAAGACGCAAGGGTAAACGGCTTCAATGATGCCGATCGGCCAGCCGGTACCCGTACTTACTATGATACACCCCAAACCAAGTATGGCGGGGCTGATTTTTAAAGTGATTAATTTCTCCCCTAACTTTATTTTCGTAAACAGCACGGAAGCAGTAAGCATGCCAAAACCGCTTGCCGCAATACACCAGCTCGCAAAATGGACCGTTGCGTTCTTGATATCCCTTATTAATATCATGGCCTGGGAATCAGAAATTTGCAAGGCCAGTATCATGGTACAAAAAACGATCAGACCCATTTTTAACACGGGAAAACCGGAGAGAAAGCGAAATCCTTCAGTTAGCGCGACCTTTTCCCGATGTTCTAGATCACTTTTTACCGGGCTCTGTAATGTTGGCGCCTTGATTCCAAACAGCAGGAGGGCGGAGAGGAAGAAAGAAATGGCATCAAGATAAAAAGCGCCTTTGATTCCGGTCAGGCTGATCAATGCGCCGCCTGCTACCGGCCCGATGATTTTGGCGCTGTTATTGATCATCTCGCTTGTGCCGATTGCCGCCTGTATTTGGTTTTCACCAACAACTTGGCGAAGCAGGCCGCTTTCTGCAGGGGTGAAGACGGCTGAGAAAAAGCCCAAAAAAAATAGAAAGATATAAACTTGCCAAAGCGAAACGGAAAAAGCAATCCCGAGCACACAACCGCAGCGGGCGAAATCCGAGAAGCTCATCAGCACTTTACGGTTAAACCGGTCTGCCAGCCAGCCGGCAGGGGATCCAAATAAAATTGACGGCAGCACCATGCATAATGTAATGCCTGCCATTGCAATCGGGTCAGCGTGCCACTTAAATGCCACTAATGCAAACAATGCAACAAGATGCAGCCAGTCGCCAAGATTTGAAACGGTTTGCGCACTGATTAAGAATAGAAAGGAATGATTTTTAAAAAGCGAATGCTTCATTATGCTCCTCCTTAAATGACACATGTGTCGTTTTTATAATTATAAGCGACATTTGTGTCATTTAACAAGACTATTTTCATCTTTTTCATAAAATTGGTTTTTTTGTGAGCATACAAGCACGAGAAGAGGGGGCGATGTGGTTGTTTCCGTCAGCACTTGCAACCGCAGCCGCTGTCGTATAAATATCTGAATGGCTATCTATTCAGTTTACGATGACGGAATGAAGCGTTAAATGAGCTTATATATCGTGAATAAGAGGCAAATCATGATGATTAAAAGTTTTTTTGCTTTTTTTCCCGGGTTTTTTGGTAAAAACAGGAGCCCTGACTATCGAACCAATTACCATAGAAAAAAGCCTGCACCACTTTACACAAGCAAATAGAAAGCCTATAATAGAAAAAAGTGAATATTTCAGACTACTAGGGGTGCCCGGATTGGCGGGCTGAGAGAAAAACAGTTGGTTTTTCAACCCTTTGGACCTGATCCGGATCATGCCGGCGTAGGAAAGTAGGGATTTGTGAAAATTTTCTTGCTTATTAAAGTCAGGTCTTTTACAGGCCTGGCTTTTTTCTGTTGGAAGGGAGGGAAAATAGCTGCTTTTAGGGCGGTAACCGGAAAAACCCCGTCAATGACGACGGGCAGGAAGAAATAAAAACAAAAAGTAGGTGGAAGATTGCTATAGCAGGAAAAAATTCAAATGGTTGAACGGGCTTTGGAACGGTTTGCAGCTTATACATATTGGAAGTTTGGATGAAAGGAGGTTTCCTAAATGAAGTGGCGAAAATGGCTGGGGGATTACGGACTTTTTTGCGTTACGATGCTAGTCTTGATAGCCATCTGGCAGTGGGTCATACAGAAAGGGATGATCCCGTCTTTCATTTTGCCGTCCCCTTCCCAAATCTATGCATCTTTCATAGAAAATCACAGGCAATTAATAAATGTGCATTTGCCAGCGACAGTGGAGGAAGTCGGCATCGGTTTTCTTTTATCCGTTGCGGGTGGAGTGATGATCGGTGTCCTCATGTATGTTTCCAAAATGGCTGAAAAAATCTTTTATCCGTTTCTTGTTATTTCGCAAACGATCCCGCTTGTCGCCGTATCACCTGTTTTTATGATGTGGTTCGGTTATTCAGTTTGGAGCAAGGTAGCGATCATTGTGTTAACGGCTATCTTTCCGATTGTAATCAGCACTTTTGACGGATTAAAAACCGTTGATTCCGCCTATTTGAATTTGTTTCGGACAATGGGCGCCAGCCGCTGGGATATTTTTCGAAAACTTTCTGTCCCAATGGCTCTTCCTCAATTTTTATCCGGCTTGAAATTATCGGTTGTATATTGTGTCAGCGGGGCAGCGATCGGGGAGTGGCTTGGCGCAACTGCGGGGCTTGGATTTTTTAGCAAGCGAATGTCCGGATATTTGCAGTCGGACGCAGTTTTTTCGGCCGTTTTTCTTTTGGCTGCGTTCGGCATGGGATTATTTTTGCTTATTTATGGGATGGAAAAAGGCTTATTGAAAAACAGAACAAAAATTTAGGGGGATTTTCAATGAAAAAACGATGGATAATGGCCGCTGTGCTCGCATGTTTCCTAGGTGCCTGCAGCAATCATTCGCAGCAAGCAACGAAACATGTGCAAAAAGTAACGATCATGCTGGATTGGTATCCAAATGCGGTTCATTCTTTTCTTTATGTAGCCCAGGAAAAAGGCTATTTTAAAGCGCAGGGCCTTGATGTCAGCATCAAAATGCCTTCTGACACAAATGACCCGTTAAAACTTGCGGCTGCGAATCGAATTGATATTGCATTAAGTTATCAACCCCAAGTGTTAATCGCGCGCGATGAGAAGATTCCGGTCCAATCTTTTGGCACCGTCGTCCGCCATACGCTGAACCGTGTGATGGTGCCGGCTTCAAGCGGCATCCGCTCACCGAAAGACCTGGCGGGCAAAACGGTCGGCTACTCTTCCATTCCGCTGGAAGAAGCAGCCGTGCGGACAATGGTCAAAGCAGACGGGGGCGATCCGGACAAGGTGAAAACAGTGGATGTTGGCTATGATTTAATCCCTGCTCTGACAGCCCATAAAACTGATGCGATCGTCGGCGGTTTTGTCAATCATGAACAGCTGCTGCTGGAAAAGGAGGGCGTACCCGTTAGAGCGTTCAATCCGGCAAAATACGGCGTTCCGGATTATGACGAACTCGTTTTCATCGCAAACGAAAATAAGCTGAAACAGCAGCCAGACATTTTTAAAAAATTTCTTGCTGCTGCCGAAAAAGGCCAGCAATATGTCAAAAAACATCCGGAAAAGGCGCTTGCCATTTTGTTAAAACATGAAGATGCCTCCTCACCGCTGGATAAAAATGTGGAAACGAAGAGCCTGCACATTTTACTGCCGAAGATGGACGAGAAAAATAAAACTATTGCCGATCAGGACCCAAAAAAATGGCAAGACGTTTCGGATTGGCTGTACCAGGCAAAAATCACAAAAACACATGTCAATCCCGAAAAGGCTTTTGTCAACTTAGAAAATCAATAAGAAACCAAAATGACCGGAAGTGAAGACAACATTTACTTCCGGTAGCGTTTGAATACGAGGAATCCGGGTGAATGGGGCGGTAAATGTTGGCGTTTGTTAACAACTTCCGGATCTATTCCCGAATTTCAAGCACCGCTCCTTCCTGTAAGAATTCGAAAAAAACCGCAGCTGTATGGTCTGCGGTTTTTTTGCATGGTTTGCCTGTAATTTTTTGATGTGAAGCAGAAGGAAGGCTCACTGCAACTTCGTGAAGAACCCGGCGTAAAACATCAGCCGCCTTTTGCTGAGGCAGGTTAGGAGTAGAAAACGCTGCACCCAGAGCATGCCTGCAAGCCGACAAAATGGGGTCGCTGTCTAGAAAAAGCAGGCGCATGGCCCGGCCTTGAGCAATGAATGGGACTGGTTAATACACCATGCTTTCATCGTGGTAATATTTAAATTCGAGCAAGTTGTTAGAGGGGTCTTGGAGGAAAAATGTCCAATGTTCCTCTTGCTTGCCTCCAAACCGGACCATTTTCTCCTGGAAAAATGGTAAATGGTTTTTCTTTGCAGATTGAAGGGTTTCCTCAAATGCTGCTTTATTCAAAAAAGTAATGCCGAAATGGCGGGGATACATTTTCGGGTTAGAATCTATTTTTTCAGGGCTCAGATGGCAGACAACCTGGTCCCCGAAAAAATTGAAAGTGACCCGGTCATCATACCGGCGCGCCACCTTGCAGCCTAATTTTTCATAGAAATCGGCTGTTTCATCAAGATCTTTGCACGGAATCGCCAAATGAAAAATTTTATCTGTTTCTCTCATGGGAATCTCCTCCAATAAAAAAAGTATCTGATCGCAAACCGAGCCTTAATGTTTCAAGCGCAAGGGCATCCGAAAAAGGGATGTTGGCCAAATTGGCATCCGGACCGAGATGGTGGATAAAAAAAGCCTGGAGCTGCTTGTTGGGCGCTTCGAAAATCAAAGAATCGCGAGGAATCCCGGAGTCCAGGATGGCCGCAAACATCTCCTCCCGTATTTCCCCGTCCCCGTTGCAAATGCCGCTCGTGCCGCTTTCCCTTGCCTCTGTCATCACTTTATATGCGCCTGCTTCTAAATCTTGACTAATCGATTCCAGCCATAACGCGGGCGTATCGGCCATTGATTTGGCAGCATCTTTTGAGCCGACTTCACTTAACACTTTAAACTCCTTTGAAAACTCCGCAATATAGCGGCATTTTTCCGTATTGGACAGCGGCAGGGTGCCATTTGAGATTTCAACATATTCGCATTCAAACCGCCGGCAGTATTGAACGTACCGATCCGTTTTTCCCTGGCTGGCAAACTTTTCAAATAAAGTGCCGCCGAAAAAGAAGGCAATGCCGTTTTGCCTCAAGTGATCTATTTTTTCTTCCAAATGGCGTGAAACGACCGATGTCCCCCAGCCGAATTTGACGAAATCAATATAAGGGGCTGCACTGTTCATGGTATCTTTAAAAAAGTTCAGCGGAATGCCATTGTCAATTAAGATGGTGATTCCGCAATCCCGCGGTTTCTCATTGCGTAAAGGCAGTGTCAAACCATGGTCATTCATCTTCAACCCTCACGATCGTTGGAAATTCTCCTGTTGGATCCATTTTCATCACAAACCCGCAGTCTCTCTCTTTAATGCAAAATTCCAGGTCAGCCGGGTTAAATGCAGGCTGGCCGGGATCAAGAAATTTTTTTGCAACACTGGCATCTACAATCTCCTTGATCACTGATTCCGGCTTTATCGTGCCGGAGCCGGTGAGGATGCTTTCCATGTATAACGCGCATGCCAGGTCATCTTCCCCCGTCGGATGGGAAGCAATCATGTTGATGCGGGCGTTGTCTTTGTCTTTCCATTTGCGCCGGACCCATTTTGCCGTCGTTTTTGCATTCGAAAAGCCGGTAACATAGACTTCCTTTGCGTGAAGGGCGTGAAAAACTGCTTTTACCCCGTTTGTCGATGTTTGTACCAACGTTTTGCCGGCTAACGGCTGTTTGGCGATGGCGGCCGGTGAATGACCAAAATCAAATCCTGGGATCGGAAGGCCGTGCCTTTCGCCCGTGAGCAAAACATGCGGGTATTTGTTTTTGATACGAAAAGCCGTTTCTATTGAGTCAGCCAGCCATATTTCTTTTACGCCGCCCAAAAAGGCATGGTGGGCAACCGTAAACGCGCGGATTACATCGATCACAATATTGGCATCTCCATCTTCCGGCGTCATCTCATTCCCCTGGTAAATGCGGATATTCATCCATTCCCCCCTCATTCTGTGCAAAAGATACATAAAGTATATTGGGGGGACGCTTGATGCGGAACTTGCCACCCTTTTCCTTTTTTAAATGTCCCATCTGTTCAAAAAAGAATTGACTGTACCTGTATTTGATTGTATAATGTTTTCAATGATTTCTAAATAATGATTTGTGCTTCTTATCCAGAGAGGTGGAGGGAAAGGCCCTTTGAAGCCTCGGCAACAGGTTGAAAAACACTGTGCCAATTCCTGCAGACAATCGTCTGAAAGATAAGAGAAGTTGACCATTGTGCGCCGGCTCTTCTTATCTTTGTAAGGAGAGCTTTTTTCGAAGGCGCTTCTCATGGAAAGAAGCGGATTAAAATCCAAGTAAACTTCTATGTCTATTTGGATTAGGATGTCATACATAAATAAACAAATGAAAAGTGCATGCAAACATTGCGAGGTGGAAGATTTGCCGTTAAGTGTACAAAACAGCCCGTTTAGTAAAGAACAGGCGGAAAAGTTAAATGAACTGCTGCAACTATTAACGGATCAGCAAAAATTATGGCTAAGCGGATATTTAACCTATCCGTTTGCCGAACAAGGAACGAATCCCCCGGGAAGTACAGCTGTTGCTGAAAAACCGGTACAGACGGCAACCAAAACGGTTACGCTGCTGTTTGGTTCCGAGACAGGCAATGCCCAGGCGCTTGCCGAAGCATTCGCAGCCAGATTAAAAGAAATGCAGTTTGCCGTATCTTTTTCGGCACTCGATGCGGCCAAGCCGAAAGATTTAAAAAATGCAGGGTATCTGCTCATCATTACAAGCACACAAGGGGAAGGGGACCCGCCCGACAACGCATTGTCTTTCTATGAGCTGATCCACAGCAGAAAAGCCCCAAAACTGGACGGGGTCCCTTTTTCCGTTTTGGCGCTTGGGGACCAGACATATGAGTTTTTTTGCAAGGTCGGAAAAGAGATCGACAAGAGGCTGGAAGAGTTGGGCGGGGAAAGGCTCTATCCGCGGGTGGATTGTGATGTGGATTATGAAGAGGACGCCCGCGAATGGTTTGAAGGGGTTGCAGGCGTGCTCCGGGCATCTGCCTTGCCGGCTTCAACCGCTGCGGATGCCACCCGGCCTGCAAACACCGATTATTCCAAATCCAACCCGTTCCAGGCGGAAGTGTTGGAAAATATCAACTTGAACTGGGAAGGGTCCAATAAAAAAACGCACCATATCGAACTATCCCTTGAAGGGTCCGGTTTTACATTTGAACCGGGGGACAGCATCGGGATTTACCCGGAAAATGATCCGAAACTCGTGGAACGGCTGATCGAAAAGCTCGGCTGGGATCCGGAAGAACCAGTTCCGGTCAATAAAAAAGGGGAAGTGCTGCCGGCCAGGGAAGCATTACTCAGACATTATGAAATTACGAGATTAACAAAACCGCTGCTTCAGCAGGCAGCCGTGCTTTTCGGAAACAAAGCGCTTACGGCTTTGCTTGAAAATGAAGCGGAGGCAAAGGCGTACCTTGAAGGGCGGGGCCTGCTCGATCTTGTCGAGGAATATCCGCCGGAAAAAGTGGAAGTGCAAGCTTTCGTACAAATGCTCCGGAAAATGCCGCCGCGGCTTTATTCGATCGCAAGCAGCTGGAAAGCGAACCCCGATGAAGTCCATCTTGTCATTGCACTGGACTGCTATACAGCAAACGGAAGGGTGCGCGAAGGGGTTTGCTCCGGGCAAATCGCAGGCAGGATAAAACCGGGAGACAAGCTGCCGGTTTATGTCCACCGCAATCCGAATTTCAAACTTCCGGCTGACCCGGATGTGCCGGTGATCATGATCGGGCCGGGAACAGGCGTGGCGCCGTTCCGTTCTTTCCTGGAAGAAAGGGAAGCGGAAGGGATCACCGGACGAACATGGCTGTTTTACGGGGACCAGCATTTTGCGACGGATTTTCTGTATCAGCTTGACTGGCAAAACTGGCTGAAAAATGGCGTGCTCGAACGGATGGATGTGGCTTTTTCGCGCGACCAGGCAGAAAAAATATACGTCCAGCACCGGATGCTTGAAAAAAGCAAAGATTTTTATGCATGGCTTGAAAAAGGCGCCTGTGTGTATGTGTGCGGCGATGAAAAGCAGATGGCCCGCGACGTCCAGGAAACGCTGCTTGAAATTCTTGAAACAGAAGGCAATATGGCGAGGGAAGAGGCAGAGGATTATTTACAGGAAATGCGACGGGCAAAACGATACCAGCGTGATGTGTATTAACAGAGAGGGGCAGGAAGATGGCTGATAAAAAACTTGATCCGCTTGAAACGATAAAAGAAAAAAGCCGGTTTTTAAGAGGGACGATTGCGGAAGGGCTCAAAGATCCACTGACCGGCGCGATATCCGAAGACGATAATAAACTGTTGAAATTTCATGGCAGCTACCAGCAGGACGACCGCGATATCCGCAACGATCGGCGCAAAAAGAAACTGGAGCCGGCTTACCAGTTTATGGTGCGTGTCCGCATTCCGGGCGGTGTTGCGACCCCGGAACAGTGGCTTGTGATGGATGAACTGGCGCAAAAATACGGGAACGGAACGCTGCGTATGACAACCCGGCAGACATTCCAGATGCATGGCATTTTAAAATGGAATTTAAAGCAGGCCATCCGGGAAATGAACGATGCGCTCATGACGACGCTTGCCGCGTGCGGGGATGTGAACCGGAACGTCATGTGCAACCCGAACCCGTACCAGTCGGATGTGCATGCCGAGGTGTATGAATGGGCGAAAAAAACGAGCGACCACTTGTTGCCGCGGACTTCCGCGTATCATGAAATCTGGCTGGAAGATGAAAAAATCATTGATACAAAAGAGCAGGAAGAGGCAGAGCCGCTGTACGGGCCAACGTATTTGCCGCGGAAGTTTAAAATCGGGTTTGCTGTGCCGCCTTCCAATGATGTCGATATTTTTTCACAGGATTTAGGGTTTATCGCCATTTTGAATGAAGGGAAGCTTGAAGGGTTTAATGTCGCGGTTGGCGGCGGGATGGGCATGACCCACGGCGATCCGAAAACATATCCGCAGCTTGCCCGGATCATCGGTTTTTGCACGCCGAACCAGGTGATTGAAGTGGCGGAAAAAGTGGTGTCGATCCAGCGCGACTACGGCAACCGCGCGAACCGGAAAAATGCGCGTTTCAAGTACACCATTGACGCGCGGGGGCTTGAATGGATCAAGGCGGAACTGAATGAACGGCTCGGCTGGGATCTCGGGGAGGCCCGCCCGTTCCATTTTGACCATAACGGCGACCGTTACGGCTGGATCAAAGGCGATGGCAAATGGCATTTGACGTTATTTGTCCAAAGCGGCAGGATCAAAGATTTTGACGGCTATCCTTTGATGACCGGGCTGCGCGAAATTGCAAAAATCCATCAGGGCGAGTTCCGCCTGACCCCGAATCAGAATGTCATTATTTCCAATGTCACCGACGAAATGAAAGGAAAGATCGGCGAGCTGGTTGAAAAATACCATCTGACGGACGGCAAGCATGCTTCCGCCCTCAGAAGAAACTCGATGTCCTGTGTCGCATTCCCGACTTGCGGCCTTGCGATGGCGGAAGCAGAACGGTACTTGCCGGAACTGCTCGGAAAAATCGAAGAGATTTTGGATGAAGCGGGGTTGCGCGAAGAAGAAATCGTCATCCGGATGTCAGGCTGCCCGAACGGCTGCTCAAGGCCGGCGCTTGCGGAAATGGCTTTTATCGGGAAAGGCCCCGGAAAATACAATTTGTATTTGGGCGGCAGCTTCACTGGCGACAGGCTCGCTTGCCTTTATAAGGAAAATATCGGGGAAGAAGAGATCCTCGCTTCCCTGCGCCCGATTCTTTTGCAATATGCAAAAGAACGGCAGGAAGGCGAACATTTCGGGGATTTCGTCATCCGCGCCGGAATTGTAGAAGCGATCCGTGACGGACGTGATTTTCATAAACCGGCAGCGGTGAATAAATAATTTTACAAACTGTGCCTAGAAGGATTTTATTCTCCGGGCACAGTTTTTTGTTTCTTTACAAAAGCTTCCAATTGGGACATACTGTTTAGCAGAATACCTCATAAAGGATGGTTGCCATGCTGGGAAAAAATTTAAAAACATATATCGAAAACCAAAAGGATACTATAATAATATTATGTAAACAAGAAATAGCGTATTTGGAGCGCTATAAGGATTTTTTCAAAGATGCTGTCAGGGAAAAAGAAATTGTTGAAAAAGAGGGTACCGCCCGTTTTGCCGATGCATCTATTGAACGGTGCAGCAAGGAAGCCGATGAGACCCTTGCGGTGGAAACGGCGGCGTTTTTAAATGAACCTGTCATCTATTTGAAAAAGCATAGGAAAGAATATGTTTACATCGTGTCAGACTGGTTTGGCATCATCGGCGTCGACGGGATTGCCCTTGAGCTGGATGATGTCTTCGGCCATTACAATTGCATGCTCGGGCTCAAAGTGCAGAAGAAATACGGGCCGGCGATTCAAACGGGATTGTCTGAACTGCTCGAAGGAGACGGGAAGGGGGAAATCCTTTTTGATGGCAATGAAGGCATCTGGGATGTGAACTTTCCGTTGAACGATGTGCCCGGTTTCAGGGAAGAGATGCCACTCATGGAAGCTTTCGTGAAAATATACGAAGTGCTGTTTGCCTTGCAGGAAAAACTCGAAAAAATGTCTTGACCCTCACGCTGCGTCACCCCTTACAGTAAAGAAGAAAGGGGGCTGCATGATGAGAATTAAAGAAGTTGCAGAGCTCGCCGGGGTAAGCATCCGGACATTGCGCCACTATGACGAAATCGGGCTACTTAAACCGGCCGAAGTTTCACCGTCCGGCTACAGGCACTATTCGGAAGAAAACTTGAAAACGCTCCAGCAAATCTTATTTTTCAAGGAATTGGGCTTCCCTTTGCAAAAGATCAAGGAAATCATGGAAAGCCCTTCGTTTGACAGGCTCGGGGCGCTCGAGCTGCAGCGCCATTTGCTGATTGAAAAACAGAATCGGCTCGGGAACATGATTGCCTTGATCGAAAAAACAATCCAATCGGAGAAAGAGGGAATGAAAATGTCCAGTGAAGAAAAATTTGCCGGTTTCCGCTTTGACAGCAATCCGTATGCGCGTGAGGCACGCGAAAAATGGGGGGATCAGGCAGTAGATGCAGCGGAAGCGAAAATGGCGAGACTTGACGGGGATGAAAAATTGGCTTTGGCTGATGAGATGAACGAAATTTACCGTGAACTTGCTGCCATCCGCCACAAGGACCCGCGCGCACAAGAAGCGCAAACAGCGATCCGGAAATGGTTTGATTTTTTAAACCGCCATTTCGGGGATTATACGCCGGAAGCCTTTAAAGGGCTTGGCCAAATGTATATAGAAGACAGCCGGTTTACAAAAAACATTGATCAATTTGGCCCAGGGCTTGCGGCGTTCATGGCCGCAGCCATGGCGGAATTTGCGAATCAAACGCATCAATAAAAAATGCGGGGAGCTGCCAAAAGGGGGCTCCTGCTTTCTTTTTTTCATTTGCCACCTTGCAAATGAATTGGAAAAATAATGAAACTTGTCTTACAATAAAGAGAAAGCATGACGAGGAGGTATAGGCATGTCACAAACGTATCAGCAATATTTAAAGGAACACCATGAACAGCACTTAGAAGAACTGTTTGATTTTCTCCAAATCCCGAGTATCAGTTCCCTATCCGAACATCAACCAGATGTCAGAAAAGCAGCGGAATGGCTGAAAGCAGAGCTTGGGAAAACAGGCCTCGAACATACCGCAGTGATGGAAACGAAAGGCAACCCGGTTGTATACGGTGACTGGCTTCACGCAGACGGGAAGCCGACCGTCCTGATTTACGGGCATTACGACGTCCAGCCGGTTGATCCGCTGAACCTCTGGAAAAGCGATCCGTTTAAACCGGAGATCCGCGATGGCAAAATTTTTGCCCGCGGCGTGAGTGATGATAAAGGACAGGTGTTTATGCATATCAAAGCGATCGAAGCATTGATGGAAACGGAAGGGGAACTGCCTGTCAATATCAAAGTGCTGTTTGAAGGAGAAGAGGAAATCGGCAGCCCGCATCTCGCACCATTTGTAGAAGCACATCAGGAACTTTTAAAAGCGGATTTGATCGTCGTTTCCGATACCGGCATGCCGGAGTTGGGAAAACCGACGATCTGCTACGGGCTGCGCGGCTTATGCGGCCTTGAAATCCATGTAAAAGGCGCATCAAGCGACCTTCATTCCGGCGAATATGGCGGCGGGGTGCAAAATGCTGCCACTGCGCTGGTTGAATTGCTGGCGTCCTTCCACGACCAGGACGGCAGGGTTTTGGTGGAAGGCTTCTATGACAAAGTGGAAGCAAGCACGCCGGAAGAAAAAGAAGCGTTCGCAAAACAGGCGGCAGATGAAGGCCAAATACAGGCGCAGCTTGGCGTACCGGCATTGTTCGGGGAAAAAGGCTACTCGTACGCGGAAAGAACATCCGTCCGGCCGACGCTTGAGATCAACGGCTTACAAAGCGGTTTCACCGGAGAAGGCCTGAAAACCGTTTTGCCGTCTGAAGCCTTTGCGAAAGTGACCTGCCGCCTTGTGCCAAACCAGGACCCGTACGAAATTTTGTCGTTAGTGAAAAAACATATTGAAGCCCATGCCCCAAAAGGCGTAACCGTTTCTGTAACCGAATTTGACAAAGGTTACCCGTATGTCACGCCGCGCAAGCATCCTGCCATCCAGCTTTGCGGAAAAGCGTATGAAAAAGTGTACGGCGTGCCGGTTACCTATACAAGGGGCGGCGGGTCGATTCCGATTGTTGCAGAATTTGACCGCATTTTAAACATACCGGTCGTGCTGATGGGGTTTGCCCTTTCGTCGGAAAATGCCCATGCGCCGAACGAGCATTTCCATCTTGAAAATTTTGATAAAGGTATCCAGACCATTTGCACGTATTGGAACGAGCTCAAAACATTGCCGCTTTCATAAGATAAGGAGGAATGCCCCGTATGCGGGTTTTCATTCCCAAAATGCTATAAAAAGGATGTGGGAGATGTTGCGTCCGGTCTTATTAGGGGTATGTGCCGCCTTCTTTTTCGCGGTGACATTTGTTTTAAACCGGTCGATGGAACTGTCGGGCGGCAGCTGGATTTGGAGCGCCTCCCTCCGGTACATTTTGATGGTTCCGTTTTTGCTTGTGATCGTGCTTGCCAGGAAAAATTTTCAAGCCTTATGGGCGGAAATGAAAAAGCATCCGGCCGGGTGGTTATTGTGGAGCTTTACCGGTTTTGTTCTTTTTTATGCGCCGTTATGTTTTTCAGCAGCCTATGCGCCCGGATGGCTCGTGGCCGGCACCTGGCAGATCACGATTTTATCCGGTTCACTGCTTGCCCCGTTCTTTTTTAAAACGGTGGAGACGCCGAAGGGCCTGCTGAAAATCCGGGAACCCATCCCGTTCCGCGGCTTGCGCTGGTCGCTTGTGATTTTGCTCGGCGTTTTGATGATGCAGCTTGAGCAGGCCGGCCGGATCAGCTTCCGGGAAATGATGCTGGGTGTCCTTCCCGTCATTGTGGCGACTTTTGCTTATCCTTTGGGCAACCGGAAAATGATGGAATTGTGCGAAGGCCGGCTCGATACATTTCAGCGTGTGCTCGGCATGACACTTGCCAGCCTGCCCTTTTGGTTTATTCTGTCATTGTACGGTTTAAAAGCGTCCGGCCCGCCGTCCGGAAACCAAATCGTGCAATCAGGCGTGGTTGCGGTCTTTTCCGGGGTGATTGCCACGGTATTGTTTTTCCGGGCAACCGATCTTGTCCGCGGCGATATGCAAAAATTATCGCTTGTAGAAGCGACCCAGTCATTGGAAGTGCTGTTTGCGCTGTTCGGGGAGATGGCCATTTTACCGGTTGCGGCGCCATCGCTGTTGTCCTGGTTCGGCATCATCACAGTTGCAGCCGGCATGGTGCTGCACAGCCTGATGTCACGAAAAACGGTAGCACCGGCTGCATGGAAAATGAAAAAGTCAGAAATCAGCGGATAAGAAAATATGGGAAAAAATGAGACAAAATGAGACAGCTGTCCCGGTTTGTCTCATTTTTTTATGTGCCGGGCGGACGAAGCAGGATGAAAGCGGGGTTTTCAATTGGCACGCTTTTTGCTTGTTTACCAAGTGAAAGACGACGATAAGGAGGATGGATAAATGGAGACAGTAAAAGCGGGCGAACTGCAGTTAACGAAGGAAAAAGCGCAGTGGATGTTGCAAAAAATGTTTGAAATCCGCAAGTTTGAAGACAAAGTGCATGAAGTGTTTGCGACCGGCATTTTACCGGGATTCGTCCACTTATATGCCGGCGAGGAAGCGGTTGCAGTCGGCGTTTGCGCCCATCTGAACGATCAGGATATGATCACAAGCACACACCGCGGCCACGGCCACTGTATCGCGAAAGACTGCGATTTAAAAGGGATGATGGCGGAAATCTACGGGAAAGCGACAGGTCTGTGCAAAGGAAAAGGCGGTTCCATGCATATTGCCGACCTCGACAAAGGCATGCTCGGTGCAAACGGGATTGTCGGCGGCGGGTTCCCGCTGGCATGCGGCGCGGCATTGACGGCGAAAGTTAAAAAGACGAGTAATGTAAGCGTTTGCTTCTTTGGGGACGGCGCGAATAACCACGGTACGTTTCACGAAGGCATCAACTTGGCAGCCGTATGGAAGCTTCCGGTCATTTTTGTGGCGGAAAATAACGGCTATGGGGAAGCGACGCCATTCCATTATGCGTCAAGCTGTAAAACGATTGCCGACCGTGCCGTTGCCTACGACATTCCGGGTGTTCGTGTCGACGGGAAAGATATCGTTGCCGTGTACCAGGCGGCAAAAGAAGCGGTGGAACGCGCCCGCAACGGGGAAGGCCCGTCGCTGATTGAATGCGTGACGTACCGAAACTACGGGCATTTTGAAGGGGATGCCCAAACTTATAAAGCAGAAGCAGAAAAGGCGAAACAGCTGAATGAAAAAGATGCGATCGTCCAATTTAAAAAATTTGTGCTTGAACAAAACTTGTTCAGCGAAGCAGACATCAACAGCCTGGAACAAAAAGTGGAACAGGAGATCGAAGAAGCTGTGAAATTCAGCGAAGAAAGCCCGTATCCGGACCCTTCCGAACTTTTGAAAGATGTCTATGTATCCTACTAATCTATGAAAAAAGGAGGCCTTTCCAATGGGAAGACAAATTTCTTTTTCGCAGGCCATTAACGAAGCGATGAAACTGGCGATGAGAAGAGATGAAAATGTAATTTTGATGGGGGAAGATGTTGCCGGCGGTGCGGAAGTTGATCACCTGCAGGATGAAGAAGCATGGGGTGGCGTGCTTGGCGTGACGAAAGGCCTTGTCCAGGAATTCGGCCGCGGGCGGATTTTGGATACGCCGATTACGGAAGCGGGCTATATGGGGGCTGCGATGGCTGCTGCTTCAACAGGATTGCGGCCGATTGCAGAGCTCATGTTCAACGATTTTATCGGCAGCTGTCTGGACGAAGTGCTCAACCAGGGCGCGAAATTCCGGTACATGTTCGGCGGCAAGGCGCAAGTGCCGGTGACGGTCCGGACGATGCACGGCGCCGGGTTCCGGGCGGCGGCCCCGCACTCGCACCGCCTGTCTGCGCTGTTTACGTCGATACCGGGCTTAAAAGTCGTCGTGCCGTCAACGCCATATGATGCGAAAGGGCTGCTTTTGTCTGCGATCGAAGACAATGACCCGGTTATCTTTTTTGAAGATAAAACGCTTTACAACATAAAAGGGGAAGTGCCCGAAG
>NZ_JARTJQ010000068.1:0-13648 GCF_036225245.1 Weizmannia sp. CD-2023 | reverse complement strand
CGCTGGGGGAAGTTGGCCGCGGGATCGAAAATGTGGAATTTGCATGCGGTGCCCCGACTTTAATGATGGGTGATTCCTTGACGACGATCGCAACAGATGTTGAAGTGACAAATTACAGATATCCGATTGGGGTTGTCGGCGGGATTACGCCGTTTAACTTTCCAATGATGGTGCCGTGCTGGATGTTCCCGGTTGCTATTGCGGTTGGCAATACATTTGTTTTAAAGCCGTCAGAAAGAACCCCGCTATTAGCCCAAAAGTTAGCAGAACTGCTGGAAGAAGCCGGACTGCCTAAAGGCGTATTCAATATTGTCCACGGCGCACATGATGTTGTAAACGGGTTATGCGAAAATCCGGCAGTGAAAGCCATTTCGTTCGTCGGGTCCCAGCCGGTTGGAGAGTATGTGTACAAACGGGCAAGCCAAAATTTAAAAAGGGTCCAATGCCTGACCGGCGCAAAAAACCATTCCATTGTATTGAATGATGCAGACTTGGAACATGCTGCAACAAATGTTATTGCATCAGCGTTTGGTTCTGCGGGTGAGCGTTGCATGGCATGCTCGGTTGTGACAGTTGAAGAAGGGGTTGCAGATGCGTTTCTGGAAAAATTAGTGAAAAAGGCAAAGGAAATCAAAATTGGGAACGGGCTGGATGAAGATGTCTTCCTCGGGCCGGTCATCAGGGAACAAAACCACGTCCGTACGTTGGGCTATATCCAAAAAGGCATTGAAGAAGGGGCAACATTGGTATTGGATGGGCGTGAAAATGTGCCGGATAGGGGCTATTTTGTTGGCCCGACCATTTTTGACAACGCCACAACCGAAATGTCCATTTGGAAAGATGAAATTTTTGCGCCTGTACTATCCGTTATCCGTGTAAAAAATTTAAAAGAAGCGGTTGAAACTGCGAATAAGTCCGAGTTTGCAAACGGCGCCTGCATTTATACATCCAATGCTTCGGCGATCCGTTATTTCCGTGAAAATATCGATGCAGGCATGTTGGGGATCAATTTAGGCGTACCGGCGCCAATCGCATTTTTCCCGTTCTCCGGATGGAAATCCTCTTTCTACGGCACCTTGCATGCAAACGGAAAAGACAGTGTCGATTTTTATACGCGCAAGAAAGTCGTGACGGCAAATTACAAGGCACCTACATTTGAATAAGCGAATGGAACGATTACGCTGGGCTGCGGCCTTTGTAATCGTTCCCAAAGATGATGGTTGGGGGATGGTTTAAAAGTGAGCAAATTGTTACGGAAACCGGATGCAGTAGAAATTTCACCGGGAGTAAACATCATTCATGAGGTGACAAGCGAAAATTCACCGCTGGAATATGTCGGAATGAAAGTTTTAGAGTTAGAACCTGGGGCCCGCTACGAGGAAAATTTAGGAAAGTGGGAATGCGGTATTGTCGGCCTCACCGGAAAAATCAATGTTGACGCTGGCGGGGAAAGATTTGAAAACATTGGCACAAGAGAAAGCGTTTTCGAAAAGAGGCCAACAGACAGTGTTTATGTATCAAACGATAAGTCTTTTAGGATTGAAGCAGCAACAAAGGCGCGTATCATTCTCTGCTATGCGCCATCCGAAAAACAGCGGCCAACGAGGCTGATAAAAGCGGAAGAAAACAGTGTCGAACACCGCGGCAAGTACAACAACAAAAGATTGGTCCATAATATTCTGTCTGATTCGGACCCGTCTGCAAACAGCTTGCTGCTAGTAGAAGTCTATACAGAAAGTGCAAACTGGTCCAGTTATCCGCCGCATAAGCATGACCAGGATAACTTGCCGGATGAATCTTTTCTGGAAGAGACCTATTATCACGAAATCAATCCGAAACAAGGCTTTGTCTTCCAACGCGTCTATACAGATGACCGTTCCCTTGATGAAACGATGGCAGTAGAAAATGGCGATGTCGTTCTCGTTCCGGCCGGCTACCATCCTGTTGCGGTTCCGGACGGTTACGAATCCTACTATTTTAATATTATGGCAGGGCCAAAACGCTTATGGAAATTTTATAACGAACCGGCCCATGAATGGATCCTGGAACGGAAGTAAAACAACGGGGGTGTTGTACACAAATGGGAGTTGACTTAAATTTGCAAGCAGAATTTGACATCATTGCGATTGGCCGTGCCTGCATCGATTTAAATGCAGTGGAATATAACCGGCCGATGGAAGAAACGATGACGTTCCGGAAGTACGTTGGCGGTTCTCCGGCGAATATTGCGATCGGGATTTCAAGACTCGGGCTGAAAGCCGGTTTTATCGGCAAATTGTCGGATGACCAGCACGGGCGCTTTATTCAACAATATATGGCGGATGCCGGTGTGGATACTTCGCATATGGTGATTGACCATGAAGGGCATAAAACGGGGCTCGCTTTCACGGAAATTAAAAGCCCGGAAGAGTGCAGTATCTTGATGTACCGCGATGAAGTTGCCGATCTTTTTTTGCATCCGTCCGAAGTCAGTGAAGCGTATATCAAAAGATCAAAAATTCTGCTGGTTTCCGGAACGGCCCTTGCGAAAAGCCCGTCCCGTGAAGCAGTCTTAAAGGCGGTTCAGCTGGCAAAGAAAAATAATGTAAAAGTTGTTTTTGAGCTGGATTACCGGCCTTATACATGGGAATCAGAGGCAGAAACATCCGTATATTATACACTTGTGGCACAGCAGGCAGACATCGTGATTGGCACACGGGATGAATATGATGTCATGGAAAACCGGCAGAACACGAAGAACGAAAAGACCGTGAACCATTTGTTCCAATATTCACCGCAACTGGTTGTCATTAAACATGGCGTGGAGGGGTCTTATGCCTATACAAAATCAGGAGAAATTTACAGGGGCAAAGTCTATAAAACGAAAGTATTAAAAACATTCGGTGCAGGCGACTCCTATGCTTCGGCATTTTTATACGCCCTCATCAAAGGAAAAGGCATCGAAACGGCCCTGAAATATGGCAGCGCCTCTGCTGCGATTGTCGTCAGCAGGCACAGTTCATCAGAAGCCATGCCGGCGGTACAGGAAATCGAAAAATTCATTTCAGAAAGATCGGAAGAAAAAGTCGTAAATCGATAAAGGGTGAACATTCGCATGGGAAAAATACGGTTAACAACAGCACAGGCACTCATTAAGTTTTTAAATCAGCAATATCTCCATGTGGACGGCGAGGAGTTTCCGTTTGTGGAAGGAATTTTTACAGTTTTTGGCCATGGAAATGTGCTGGGGATCGGCCAGGCGCTGGAACAGGATCCCGGCCGCCTGAAAGTTTTCCAGGGAAAAAATGAACAAGGGATGGCACATGCGGCGATCGCTTACAGCAAGCAAATGTTGCGCCGGAAGATTTTTGCCGTCACAACCTCTGTGGGCCCGGGATCTGCCAATTTGGCGGCTGCAGCGGGCACTGCTTTAGCAAATAATATCCCCGTCCTGTTGATTCCAGGTGATACATTTGCAACGAGGCAGCCGGATCCGGTGCTCCAGCAAGTCGAGCATGAATACAGCCTCGCCGTCACAACCAACGATGCATTAAAGCCGGTATCCCGCTATTGGGACCGGGTTACACGCCCGGAGCAATTGATGCCAACTTTAATTCGCGCATTCGAAGTGATGACAGATCCAGGGAAAGCCGGGCCGGCCACCATCTGCATTGCCCAGGATGCAGAAGGGGAAGCATTTGACTTCGATGAACAATTCTTTAAGAAAAGGGTTCACTACCTGGATCGGAAAGCGCCGGCCGAACGGGAATTAAAAGGCGCCGCCGCATTAATCAAAGCAAGCAAGAAGCCGCTCATCCTTGTTGGGGGTGGCGCGAAATACGCCGGCGCACGCGATATTTTAATGGAAATTTCCGAAAAGCACAATATCCCGCTCGTTGAAACACAGGCAGGAAAAGCAACAGTCGAATGCACGTTCAAAAATAATTTAGGCGGAATGGGCATTACAGGAACACTTGCAGCAAATAAAGCGGCGCGCCAGGCGGATTTAGTGATCGGCATTGGGACACGGTATACTGATTTCGCGACATCCTCAAAAACAGCATTCGATTTTGAAAAGGCAAAATTTTTAAATATCAATGTGAACCGCATGCAGGCATACAAGCTGGATGCTTTCCAGGTTGTGGCTGATGCAAAAACAACTTTAGAGCAACTGGCACCGCTTTTGGAAGGGTATGAAAGCGAGTTTGGCTCCACCATTGCGGAATTAAAAACGGAATGGGAGGCTGAGCGTAAACGCCTAAGCCAGGTCGCCTTCTCCCGTGAAAATTTTGTTCCGGAAATTAAGCATCATTTTACACAAGAAACGCTGAATGAATACGCAGATACATTAAACACAGAGCTGGCCCAAACCACTGCGCTGATTGCTGTAAACGATGCGGTCGATCCTGAAAGCATCATTATTACTTCGGCGGGCTCGCTTCCGGGGGATGTGCAACGCATTTGGAATCCAACTGTGCCGAATACGTACAACGTTGAATACGGGTATTCGTGCATGGGCTATGAAGTATCAGGCGCGCTCGGGATTAAACTGGCTGAGCCGGATAAAGAAGTGTATTCGCTTGTCGGGGACGGCAGTTTTCTCATGCTGCACTCTGAGCTTGTTACCACTATTCAATACGGCAAAAAAATCAACGTTGTGCTGTTTGATAACGCGGGATTTGGCTGTATCAATAACCTGCAGATGGACAATGGCGGGGATTCATATTTTACGGAATTCAGGACGTATGATAACAAAATTTTAAATATTGATTATGCAAAAGTTGCTGAAGGGTACGGCGCCAAAACATACCGCGCCCATACGCTTGAACAGCTGAAAGAAGCCATTGAAGATGCAAAGAAACAGCGGGTTTCAACGCTGATTGAGGTAAAGGTGCTGCCCAAGACGATGACGGACGGTTATGAAAGCTGGTGGAATGTCGGGGTTGCAGAGGTATCGGAAAAAGAAAGCATTCAAAAAGCCTATCAGGAGAGGCAGAAAAAATTAGAAACAGCGAAACAGTATTAAAGGGCGGTTTAACTTAAATGAAGTGAGGGATGAATTTGGCAGCAATCATTTCTTCAAGGGTGGTTTCCATGAAAGAGATGCTGGCTGCTGCAAAAGATGGGCAATATGCTGTTGGGGCATTCAATATGAACAGCTTTCAATGGGTTGAGGCCATTTTAGAAGCGGCAGAGGAAGAACAATCCCCCGTGATTGTAGCATCTTCCGACCGGCTTGTAGATGATCTTGGAGGATTTAAAACGATCGCGTCAATGGTCAATCGTATTGTGGAAGAAAAGAATATTACGGTCCCGGTGTCTTTGCATCTCGATCATGGCAAGTCAGTGGAACGATGCAAAGAAGCCATTGATGCCGGATATACGTCTGTGATGATTGACGGCTCACACCTGCCAATTGATGAGAATATCAAAATGACAAAAGAAGTAACGGACTATGCCCGTCTTCATGGCGTTTCCGTGGAAGCGGAAGTTGGCACTGTCGGCGGCAATGAGGATGGAATGATTGGCGGCATCCAGTACGCAGATCCCGGGGAATGCCTCCGTATGGTAAAGGAAACAGGCATTGATGCCCTTGCCGCCGCGCTTGGTTCCGTCCATGGGCCGTATCAGGGCGAACCGAAACTGGGATTTGCCGAAATGAAAGAGATCGCGGCATTAACCAATGTCCCGCTTGTTTTACACGGCGGGTCCGGCATTCCCGATTACCAAATCCGAAAGGCAATCGAACTGGGCCACGCAAAAATAAATGTCAATACGGAATGCATGCAAGCCTGGGCGAAGGCAGTCCGCCATGTCCTGGACCACGACAAAGGACTGTATGATGTGCGTGCCATCCTTTCACCTGGCAAAGAAGCTGTAAAACAAACCGTAAAACAGAAAATGAGAGAATTTATGTCAAACAATCGGGTTTGAAGATGATGGAGGATGTCTTCAAACGGCATCCTCTGGTTTTAGAATGGGTGTGATCGTTTGGAAAAGATTCCGGGAAAGTATAAGTCTCTATTTATGATTGTTTCCTTTTTATTGTGGTTTCCGCATTTTGTTTACGTACCGGTGTTGTCGCCTTATATGGTATCAATTGGTGGGGATTATGCATTTATTGGAGTTATCTTGAGTAGTTACGGGCTGATGCAGTTTTTATGCAGGCTTCCGATTGGGGTATTTTCCGATTTGGTGAATTTAAGAAAACCCTTTATTGTTTTTGGTATGGTAATTAGCATGATCAGTTGTTCAATCTATCTACTTACTGAAAACATGTTTTTGATTTTGGCTGCCCGCACGCTTGCCGGGGTGGCAGCTGCATCCTGGGTTGCATTTACTGTGCTGTATTCCAGCTATTTTAAAGAGGAAAATTGGGGATATCAGAATTGTTGAGTTGCAATATACGCATGGTTTTAATGCTACTGATAAAGCGGAAAAAACAAGTGATGCGCAAAAGTGGAGAGTGGATCCAAAAATTGCAGGTCCAAGTTTTGTTTTAGGTGATCTTTCAACCCATACGTACTATATGTCCCAACTGATTATGCCAAAAATGAAGATAAAAAAATTATTATGTGACAGACAAAGTTTTGTCGGAACAAGAGCACCGCTTGAGGATAACGCTTTCGTCCTTATGCACTATGAAAATGGGGCGGTCGGTAGATTATGGACATCTTCAGTTAATGCAGGGTGTACGGATGGTCATAGAATCCGGATTGTGGGTTCAAAGGCAAGTCTTGAATGGTGGGACAGTAAACCAAATGAATTAAGATATGAAGTGCAAGGAGAACCGATTCAGACATTGATTCGTGGTATGTCTTATCTGGATGAACAATGTAATGCAGATGAACGCTTAGGTGCTTTGCATTCGGAAGGACTATCAGATGCGTGGGCAAACATTTATTTAAAATTTGCAATTGCTATTGATGCTAAAAACAGAGATGACAGGGAAACTTTACGTAACTTGGTATATCCCAATATTGATGCCGGAATTGAAGGGATACGCTGGATAGAAAATTGTGTTCGTTCAGCGGAAAATGGCGCCAGTTGGGTGGATTTCAAATAGCGTGTTAGATAACTTGTTTCATTGAAGGGAGATCTTTTATGCAAAACATAAATAAAATTAAATTCGCATGCGCCCCTATTGCCTGGACAAATGATGATATACCGGAGTTGGGAAAAGAGAATACATTTGAACAATGTATTAGTGAGATTGCGCTAGCGGGATATACGGGAACTGAAATTGGCAATAAGTACCCGAAAGATCCCCAGATTTTGAAAAGATATCTGGAAATACGCAATCTGGAAGTAGCGAGTGCATGGCTCAGTACTTTTTTAACAACAAAACCTTTTGAAGAAACGAAAGAAGCTTTTATACAGCATCGTGATTTTTTACATGCAATGGGTGCAAAAGTGATTGTTATCGCTGAGCAAGGGCACAGCATTCAAGGCAAATTGGATGTGCCATTATTTCAAGAAAAACCAACTTTTACGGATGCGGAATGGGGCCTTTTAATAAATGGTTTGGAAGAGTTAGGAAAGCTGGCCCAAGAAAAAGGAATGGAGATTGTTTATCATCACCATATGGGAACAGGAGTGCAGACGACTGAAGAGATTGATTGCTTAATGGAAAATACATCTTCTGAAAAAGTATCTTTGTTGTTTGATACTGGACACCTCGTATTATCAGGGGAAGATCCACTGGATATTTTTCAAAAGTATAAATCGAGGATTAAGCATATTCACTTTAAAGATGTAAGGGCGAGCGTTGCGCAAGAAATGAAAGAACAGGGCGACAGTTTTCTTGCAGGTGTCATAAAAGGGGCTTTTACCGTACCGGGAGATGGTATGATTGATTTTCGTCCAATTATGGAAGCCATTATTGAAAGCGGATACGAGGGCTGGATTGTCGTCGAAGCGGAACAGGATCCGGCTAAAGCCAATCCATTCGAATATGCCTTAAAAGGCAGAAAATATATAGAGACGTTAATACCCCGGGCAGAGCTGGTTTAACCGGTTAGAAAAATTACGTATGGGGATGGTTGAAAATGAGTAATCAAAGTACAGGCAACGCAAAAAGGATGTTAAAAAAGATTACGGTCATTTCGACATTTGGCGGTTTGCTTTTCGGTTATGACACAGGCGTTATTAACGGTGCATTGCCTTATATGGCGCGTAAGGATGAGCTGAATTTAACGCCAGTGACTGAAGGCTTTGTGACAAGTTCCCTTCTTTTTGGAGCAGCATTAGGAGCCGTCTTTGGCGGGCGTTTATCAGACCGGTTCGGACGCAGGAAAATGATCCTGAATCTTGCCTTGATCTTTTTTCTTGCCGCACTTGGTTGTACATTTGCACCAAATGCAGGCGTTATGATTCTTTTTAGATTTTTATTGGGGCTTGCAGTAGGTGCAGCTTCCGTAATGGTTCCTTCATTTTTGGCAGAAATGGCCCCTGTTGAAACAAGAGGGAGAATGGTTACACAAAATGAATTGATGATTGTTTCCGGACAATTATTAGCCTTCATTTTCAATGCCATTTTAGGAACAACGATTGGCCAGGAAGCTGCACATGTATGGCGCTATATGCTGGCAATTGCTACACTCCCTGCTGTAATTTTGTGGTTTGGTATGTTAATCGTGCCAGAAAGCCCGCGCTGGCTTGCTTCAAAAGGAAAAATTGGCGAAGCACTTCGTATTTTAAAAGAAATTCGGACTCAGAACCGTGCCGAAATCGAGTTAAAAGAAATCGAAGAGAATCTTGCACAAGAATCAGAGCTTCAAAGGGCAACATTTCGCGATTTAAGCATACCGTGGGTGCGCCGTATTGTATTTATTGGCATTGGAATTGGTGTTGTACAGCAAGTTACGGGTGTGAACTCTATTATGTATTACGGTACGCAAATTCTTCAACAATCCGGGTTTTCTACAAATGCTGCACTTGTTGGAAATATTGCCAATGGGATCATTTCTGTTTTAGCCACATTTGTCGGGATTTGGCTGTTAGGAAAAGTTGGAAGGCGGCCAATGTTAATGACCGGATTAACTGGAACAACCGCTTCACTTACCTTAATCGGGATTTTCTCTATTGTTTTTCATGGTTCTTCAGTTCTTCCGTATGCTGTTCTGGCAATGACCGTTACTTTTCTTGCATTTCAGCAGGGGGCTATATCTCCTGTAACTTGGCTCATGTTATCGGAAATATTCCCACTTAAATTAAGGGGACTTGGGATGGGCGTTACCGTATTTTGCTTATGGATTACAAATTTCCTTGTTGGATTTTTCTTCCCGATTTTATTAAATGCAGTCGGGTTGTCGACTACATTTTTTATCTTCGCTGTTCTTGGTGTTGGGGCAATTACTTTCGCGAAAAAATGCCTACCTGAAACAAAAGGGAAATCACTGGAACAGCTGGAGAGCCATTTCAGGAATTTTGGTCATAAAGAAAGCGGTACTGTAATAGAGGCCGTGAAGGAGGTGTAGAAGAATTTCGCGTCGGAGGGGAGTAAGCGCTTTATTTCAATGAGTTGTTTTGTAATTTAGAATAATGATATAAATAGGGGCGGATATATCAAACAATAGATTTTCAAGCATATAGATGCGCCATTTAAAAAACAACATATGTACGGAGCTCCGGCAATATGATCTGCACCAGGCAATGTATGCTGCTCCATACAAAGGAATTCTTTTAGGTTACACATATTCCATTGAAGGAGGAAAATAAGAATGGTTTTACGTATTGGCGTCGTTGGTACAGGGGCAATCGGACGCGAGCATATTAACAGAGTTACAAATAAATTATCCGGCGGGAAAATTGTGGCCGTTACAGATGTGAACGAGATTGCAGCAAAGCAAACAGTCGAACAATACCAACTAGATGCAGCGATTTATCTTGATGATAAAGCACTGATCGCTGATCCGAATGTTGATGCAGTGTTTGTCACAAGCTGGGGCCCTGCACATGAATCCACTGTCCTGGCTGCAATAGATGCAGGGAAATTTGTGTTTTGTGAGAAACCGCTGGCAACAACTGCTGAAGGCTGCCACAGAATTGTTGAGGCGGAGATGAAACAAGGAAAAAAACTGGTTCAAGTAGGGTTTATGCGCCGTTACGACAGTGGTTATGTCCAATTAAAGAAAACGATTGAAAACAACGAAATTGGCGAACCATTGATGATTCGTGCTTCACACCGGAATCAAGAGGTAGGTATAAACTACACGACAGAAATGGCAGTAACTGATACATTGATTCATGAAATCGACGTGTTGCACTGGCTCATAGACGATGATTATAAATCCGTTCAAGTTCTATTTCCGAGGAAAACGAGATATGCACATAGCAATCTGCAAGATCCCCAACTGTTCACCATCGAAACAAATAAAGGAATTATCATTAACATTGAGGTATTTGTAAACTGCAAGTACGGTTATGATATCCAATGTGAAGTCGCCGGGGAAGAAGGGATTGCCAAATTGCCGGAATATCCAAGCGTTGTTGTGCGGAAAGATGAAAAGTTAAGCGCCGGAATTTTGAACGACTGGAAAGAAAGATTCATGGATGCTTATAACGAGGAAATCCAAGATTTTATTAATTCTGTGACAAGAGACGGCGAACCGAACGGACCAACGTCCTGGGATGGCTATATTGCATCTGTAACATCTGATGCTTGTGTAAAGGCGCAGCTTACAGGTGAAAAAGAATCTATCATCCTTCCGGGAACGCCGGATTTTTATCAACATAATATAAATGCCGGGAAACTAAGCATTTAAGCGGATTATTGAAGGAGGGAAAAATTATGCGTTTAGCTTATGATCCATCACATTATCGTGATAATACCAATTTAAAAGATACAATCGATGCCGTTGCCAGATTGGGATATGAATGGGTGGAATTATCCCCACGTAAAGACTTTATCTGGTTTTATGAATATCCGAAAGTGGATAAACAACTGATCAAAGATTTGAAAAGATATTGCGCAGATGCAGGCGTCAAAATTTCATCCGTACTGCCGGTCCAACAATGGTCCTCACCGAATGAAGAAGAGCGGCAGGCAGCCGTGAGAAATTGGAAACGCTGTATAGAAATTACTTCCGAGCTTGAAGTCGACTTAATGAACACAGAATTTAGCGGAGACAAAAGCCGGCCGGTTGAAAGTGAGGCTGCTTTTGTGAAGTCTATGGAAGAACTAATGCCGGTCTTTGAAAAAGAAGGTATTAAATTGAATATACAGGCTCATCCGAATGACTTTATTGAGTTGAATACAGAAGCTATCCGGATGATTCGTGCCTTGGATAAAGAATGGATTAAACTGGTTTATTCTGTACCGCATGCTTTCTATTATGATGACGGGATTGGTGATGTCGCCAAACATATTGATGAAGCAGGCGATCTGTTGGCACATGTGCTCATTGCGGACACGATGAACCATAAAGCGGCATTTGGCCTAAGGTATATCATTAACCCGCCAGGTGCAAATGTCACGATTCACCAGCATTTAAATCCTGGTGAAGGAGAAGTGAATTTTGATGCACTGTACCGGAAATTAAGAGAAATCAAATTCGATGGCATCATTACAAATGCAGTATTTGCTTATCCGGATAAACCGGAATGGTCTAATGAAGTAACACTGAACTCAATTAAAAACGGGTTGAAAGACTTAGTCGGCAGTATCTAAAATTCTGTTTTTGGAGATGATCAAAATGAAATTGTCTTTTAATGAGGCGACAACGCTGAAAAACTCTAATCTTGAAAAGGACTTGGAGCTCTGTGAAAAGCTAGGCTATGATTATATCGAAATTCGTACGGAGGATAAATTGCCTGAGTATCTTGAACATCATTCAATCGAGAATCTGGCAGATTACTTCAGAACACATCACATTAAGCCGCTCGCACTGAACGCGCTGATATTTTTCAATAACCGTGATGAAAAAGGCCATGAAGAGATCATCCGCGAATTTAAAGATATGCTGGAAAAGGGGAAGAAAATAGGCATCCAATATATTGTTGCAGTGCCGCTTGTCACAGAGGAAAAAATCCTTAAAAAAGACATTAAAGACAGTTGTGTCAAGGTACTGACGGAACTGTCAGATCTTGCAAAACCTTATGGCATCAAAATTGCGGTAGAGTTTATCGGGCATCCGCAATGTACCGTAAACACATTTAGCCAGGGATACGACATTGTCCAGGCTGTTGACCGTGACAATGTCGGCCTCGTTCTGGATTGCTTCCATTTCCATGGTATGGGTTCTAACTTGGACGACTTGAAAAAAGCGGAAGGTTCCAAAATCTTCATTTTACATATCAATGATACAGAAGATTTTCCGATCGGCTTTTTAATAGATGAAGACCGCGTCTGGCCGGGGCAGGGAGCAATTGATTTAGATGGTATATTATCTGTACTGAAAGACATTGGCTATTCGGGTGTTGTGTCGGTGGAATTGTTCAGGCCGGAATATTATCAGCTTGATGCTGAAGAAACAATTAAGACGGCAAAAGAAACCACATTAGCAGTTGTTTCAAAGTATTTTGAAGTAGAAGCAGCAGGAGTGAACTAAGGGGGAAGGGGCTATCCCAAAAGTTGTTAAATGGCTGACGGGAGCCCCTTAATTTTGTGCATGATACAGTTGGTTGTTTATGATCGTGAATTTTAGTCACCATTTCTCACAAGAGTTACATGAATTTCACGAGGATCAATGCATAAGCTAAATAAAGAGGCTTTTGGGACAACCCCTAAAAAAGCGATTCCAAAAAAAGATGATTTTTTAGGCGGCTCCATTGTCAAAGCTTTCTTTTTTATTTGGCAATAACAAGTTTATGACGAGTACTGTTAAAATAATCTTGGTAGGTTTTGTTAGGGAGCTGATCGGTTATCAGGACATCGATTTCATCCAAACTGCAATACGTCATCAACCCATATTTATCAAATTTGTCATGGTCAACCAATAAGAATACTTGTGAACTTCTGTTTACAATCGAAGTTTTTAATTCACTTTCAATGGGGGATGCGTTGGTGACCCCGTTTGTAAGCGAAACCCCGGTGGACGCCATAAAGGCTTTGTTGATGTTATAGGCATTCAGCATATCCAAGTATTTAATGCTTCCGAACGAGTTTGTTTTTCTTTCAAGGATGCCGCCAGGCGAAATGATAGTTAAGTTTTCATAAGGGAGCGCCCTGACGATAAAATCGAGATTATTGGTAAGGACCGTAACCTGTTTTTCTTTTATATATTCGATCATTTCAATGGTTGTCGTGCCCGAATCGATAAAGATAATGTCCTCGTCATTGACAAAACTTGCCGCCGTTTTCCCGATTAATTTCTTTTCAGCTTGATTCCGCACCTGGCGTTCATGAAAAGACTCTAAAGAAGCCCGCTTCTCATCTTTGACAGTTACCCCGCCGTAAACCTTTTTTACATTTCCTTTTTCGACAAGTTCCTGGACATCCCGCCGAATTGTATTTTTAGAGACTTGAAATACTTCCATCAGCTTGTCTAAAGAGACAGATTTGTGTTCGAGAATATACGCCTCAATTTTATGGATTCTTTCTTCTTTAATCATTCCTTCTTCATCCTTTGTTTTGATAGACTCGTGTAACAGACGAATTCAACTGTTTATATTTTACCAATAAATCATCAAAAGTTCACCATGTATTTGAAACCTGAATCCGTGACGA